>JAHEKA010000276.1 GCA_024638585.1 Rhodospirillales bacterium | reverse complement strand
GGACATCCTCAACATTTCAGTCGGGACCACGGTCATGACGTGAACCTTCGCTCCGGCCCAACCCGCGTACTCAACAGCGGTCGACAGGGGCTTGCCAGACGTGCTTTCGTCATCAAGGTCGACTGGCACCAGTATATTTCGCAAAGTCATGACTCCTCCCGAGTTGTAAGGGCCAAAGGTTTCGTATTTCTTTTAAAGTTAACTTCAATTCGGCGACAACCTCCACGCATCTTCCGCCAGGCTCCGACGCAGAGCCCAACCCGGTGGCCTTTTGGTAAGCCCTTACCGCGTCGCCTGGGCGCGCCACCCAATATCCGCTTTCGGTCAAGAGCGGACGTCGGGTTGACGTCGGCGTATAGCCGAGAGCGGGCATTCGGTGTCAGATGCCCGGCAAATCCCTCGGAGCGGACGTCGCCGCCGGGTTCACGGATGTCCCGTCATGGCCATAGGTGGACATCGGAATTCCGATAGTGGGATGGCCGACGGTCAATGCCGGGTGGTCGCGGCAGAGTTTCCCAGTGGTTCGAATGGGATCCTCGTGAGGCCGTCAAATACGCGACGGCGCGCCGCCCTTTATCCCTGTGCTTTCTTTTCGACGATCTGGCTCAATACCAGAAAAGTCACCGGCCAAACGCCCACCCAAATGCCTAACCGCTCCGCATGGGCTTCTTGAAGGACCGCCCTCATTGCGGGGTCTTGGATATTGCTCAAGACCGGCCTTATGATTTCGATTTCCGGGCCGAAATACCAAAGCAGCCACGCGAGCGGGATTGAAACGATTCCCAGCCAAAACAAAATCTGAGGCAACATTTTCATCTTATCCTCCTTTGCCTGTACGCGATTGCACGGCGAAAAGCCATTGGTCTCCACGATCTGTGAACCCATGGCTCGTTTGCTCGGGCAGTCCCGCAACTATGCAATTCATCGATATACGCGGCATCCCCGCGGGTCACTTCATCGGACACCGCGCCGCGATCTTCGCAAGCGTTACGCCGAGTAAGAGCCAGTCAGGTGCTCCGTTTGCCGGTGGCGCTTTCCCGATTCCACCGAACCGATCACATCTGGCCGCATCCACCGTTGCGCCCACAGCACGGCGACAGCAGACAGACCGAACAAGGTCTTGGACGCGAAGGTAATCGCTAAGGGCATCATCTCAACAAAGGCCGGACTCACGATCGGCCCGAGAATGAAGAAGTTGAAGGCCCAGATTGCAACCAGGAGGCCGATGACCGCGAGCGCCTCGGTCGCGGCGAATCGGAATCGGCACCACGGAGATCTCAGTGTGGCCACGACCCCGATGCCGATCAGCGCCGCCGCGGCCATATGGATCCCGATACCCTGCCAGAAGTCGACCGTCGGGAGCCCGCTTCGCAGGCCTAATGTGTCGGCGATCGCCACCGCGACGGCGTGTGCGGAGGTGCCCCCCAGCGTCGCGTAAATCCCAACCCAGGCAATCTCCGCAAGCCCACCGGCAAGCCCGGCGAGCGCGCCGATCAAAACGATCTCGTAAATGCGCTCTCTCTTCATGTTCCACCAGCTCCTCTCTATTCATCCAGGTCGCAATCAACCAAAGCGGACGAAGCGTTTCCCCGAGGCCGGAACGCGGTGTATCAAGAAAATTCAATTTTTCCACAATCCGCGTCTCGCCATTTCGATCGGTCCGAGCTATTCGGAGAGATCGCGACGAAATTCAGCCACTTATTCAGTATAGCAGACTTTGACCAACCGATGCCGTCGGCGAGGAGCCGGTGCGTGCGGGTCATTCTCAGATCGTCGAATCGCGGCGCAGTGATCGAGGCGCTTCTCCCTTGCGAGAGCCGCCTTCAACACGCCCTTCGGTTTCTTGGCCGCATCGTGCTCAAGCAAATTGAGACAGCAGGCACCCGCCAATTCCTAACGAGGTCGATCCCGGCGCGGGTGTTGGCCGCGCCCCCGGCTTTGAGGTCGGGCTTCCCCTCCTGTTGGACAATCATACGATTACTAAATATCCATAAGGACAGCCATATGAGACAACCTGATGCCCGCTTTGGGTCGTGAGCGGGCATCAGGTTAACGAGCAGGTCTGGCCAGCAGAAGTCATCAGGCCCGGCGCATTGAATAGCGATCTCGGATTGTTGCGTGGCCGAGCTCTTGACGCCTGGGGCCAAACCCGGTAAACAGCCCATCCGGCGGGGGCGCGAAGGCGTGGCCCCGCCGGGCCTTTGGATACCAACGATCGAAGAGCGGAAGGCGGGTTCGTCATGTCACGGCGGTGCCAGATTACGGGTAAGGGTGTGATGACCGGGAACAATGTGAGCCATGCTCACAACAAGACCCGGCGCCGGTTTCTGCCCAATGTCCAGGAAACCTCGGTGCTGAGCGAATCGCTGGGCCGCATGGTCCGGCTCAAGGTCACGGCCTCGGCCTTGCGCACGCTGGAGAAGAAGGGCGGTTTGGATCCCTTCCTGATGTCGGTTCCCGCGGCCAGGCTCGATCCTGCGATGCGCAAGATCCGTCGTCAGATCCAGAAGAAGCTGGCGGCAACCGCGTAGCGGACACGTCCTCGCGCTTAACCGAACACCACCGGCCCGCCTCATGGCGGGCTTTTCTTTTGCGCCGTTGATCGGGCGTGCGCCGCCCGGCCACGCAAGAAGGGGGGCCGGATCTCTCCGGCCCCCGCAGCGTAGGTGCTTATTCCAACGTTACCTGCTGGCTTAAAGGTTCTTCTTGAAGAACGCGACCGTGCGCTTCCACGCCAGGCCTGCCGCCGCCTTGTGATAGCGGGCCGGCCGCGCGTCGTTGTTGAAGGCGTGCTTGGTGCCGGGATAGAAATGGAGCGTCCCGGACTTGCCCATTTTTTTCAGTGCCGCGGCGAAGGGTTTGACGCTCTTGGTCCGTTTCGGATCCTTCTCCGCGTAGTTCATCAGGACGGCGGCGTTGATCTTGTCGATGCCCTTTTTCGGCGCATTTCCGTAATAGGACACCGCCGCGCCCAGCTTCGGATCGGCCACCGCCAGGTTGAGTGCCTGGCCGCCGCCCCAGCAGAAGCCGACGACGCCGACCTTGCCGGTGGCGTGCGCGTGGCCGCGCGCGAAGTTGGAAACGGCCAGCATGTTGGCGGCGATTTCCTTCTTGGGCACGGAATAAAGCTTTTTGCGGGCGAGGTCCCGGTCCTTGGGCGTGCCCCCCTGAGGCGCCAGCATGTCCGGGGCCACGGCCACGAACCCTTCAAGGGCCATGCGCCTGGCAACGTCCTGGATATGCGGCGTCAGCCCGCGGTTCTCATGGATCACGACGACCGCCGGAAGCTTGCCCGAGCCTTTGGGCCGGGCCACGTAGGCGCTCATCTGGGCACCTTGGACCACGAAGCTTTCCATGCGCGCCTAAAGCCGGTTGTCGCCCGGGGAGACCATCGCCGCTTCCGCGCCAGTGCCTTCCAGCCAGGGAAGAACCGCGGCCGCCGCGGCCACGCCGCCCGATGCCTTCACCAGTTTCTGAAGGAATTCCCGGCGCGGCTGCTGACTGTGCACATACTGGTCGAACAGCTCGATAAATTGTTCTTTCTTGTCTTCGGGTATGCTCATGAGAGTGCCTCTTTCCTAGCTTTTTCGTTGAATGCAGACACCAATCGAGAGGGACGAGGGTCGATCCCTGGCGCCGCGACCGGTCGGTCCGGAATTACCAAGATGTGTTTGTGGATCCGCGGTGCGGCCCCCCTGCCGGCATGACGCTTGGGCCATATTTGTTCAGGAATGTGACCAGATTGTGTTCGCGCCGGCAGTCCGGGGCGGACCCGGCCGTCGCCCGTGGGATCAGCGGCGGCCACCGCGGCGGCGTTCACGAACATCGTCCACGGGGACGAAATCCTCGTCGAACAGTTCCGACAGCTTGTCCATCATGGTGCCGCCCAACTGTTCGGCATCGACGATGGTCACCGCGCGTTTGTAGTAGCGGGTGACGTCGTGACCGATGCCGATGGCCACCAGTTCGATGGGCGAGTATTGCTCGATCCAGTCGATCACGGCGCGGAGATGCTGTTCCAGGTAATTGCCCGGATTGACGGACAGGGTGGAATCGTCGACCGGCGCCCCGTCGGAAATCACCATCAGGATGCGGCGCTGTTCGGACCGGGCGATCAGCCGATTGTGGGCCCACATCAGGGCCTCGCCGTCGATGTTCTCCTTCAACAGGCCCTCGCGCAGCATCAGGCCGAGGTTCTTGCGCGTCCGCCGCCAGGGCGAATCGGCGGCCTTGTAGATGATGTGCCGGAGGTCGTTGAGCCGGCCGGGCCGCGGCGGCTTGCCCGCGGACAGCCATTTTTCCCGCGACTGCCCGCCCTTCCAGGCGCGCGTGGTGAAGCCGAGAATCTC
>JAHEKA010000275.1 GCA_024638585.1 Rhodospirillales bacterium | reverse complement strand
GGCGAATTCGCCGCCCAGCCGCACCACGACGCCATGGATGCCGCCGTCGCGCACCAAAAGGTTCGATCCGACGCCGATCACGGTGACCGGCACGTCGGCGGGGCAGGCGCGCAGGAAGGCAGCGAGGTCCTCGGCATCGGCGGGGCGGAACAGGACCTCCGCCGGGCCGCCCACGCGGAACCACGTGGTCTGGGCAAGATCCGCCATCTCCCGGTAGCGCCCGCGCACCTGGGGCAACCGTTCGAGCAACCGGCCCGTGGTTTGGAGACCGGCCATCATGGCGCGCCCTCCCCACCGCTGGCCCCACCCGCGGTGTCGCCCGCCGGCCCCGCGAGGGCATCGAGCGCCCGGGGCAGGTCCTGGGCCCAGTTGGTGATGGAGCCCGCGCCGAGGCACACCACCAGGTCCCCGGGTTGGGCCTGGGCGCGGATGACGGATGGCAGGCTTTCGGGTGTGTCCAGGGCGATCACGTTGTGGTGGCCGTGGCTGCGCAAGCCTTCCACCAGCCGGTCGCGGTCGATGCCGATGATCGGGGTTTCCCCAGCGGGGTAGACATCGGTCACGACCACCGTGTCGGCGTCGTTGAAGCACGTGCAGAATTCCTCGAACAGTGCCTTGAGCCGGGAATAGCGGTGGGGCTGGACCACGGCGATGATCTGCCCGGCAGACGATTCCCGGGCGCCGCGCAGAACCGCGGCGATCTCCACCGGGTGGTGGCCGTAATCGTCGATCACCGTGACGCCGCCGGATTCGCCGGTCTTGGTGAACCGCCGGGCGACGCCCTTGAAATTGCCCAGCGCGGCGCGGATCACGTCGTCTTCGATGCCCATCTCCTGGGCCACGGTGATCGCCGCCAGCGCGTTCTGGACATTGTGCCCGCCCAGCATCGGCAGGGTGAGCCGCTTCAGGGTGCGGGGCCTGTCGGTCGCCCGGCCGGTGAGCTCGGCGTCGAAGCGAACCTCGCCGGCGCCGCTGTCCACGCCGATGGCCCGCACATCGGCCTGGGGCGACATGCCGTAGGTCAGCAGCTTGCGGTCGGAGACCTTGGGGATCATCGCCTGGACCTCGCCATGGTCGATGCAAAGCGCGGCGAAGCCGTAGAATGGGATGTTCTGCACAAAGGATACGAAGGCGGCGCGGAGCGCATCGAAATCGCCGTAGAAATCCAGGTGCTCGGGGTCGATGTTGGTGACCACGGCGATGGTGGAGGGCAGCTTGGTGAAGGTGCCGTCGGACTCATCGGCCTCGACCACCATCCAGTCGCCTTCGCCCAACCGGGCGTTGGACCCGTATGCGTTCAGGATGCCGCCGTTGATCACCGTCGGATCCAGGCCCGCCTGGTCGAACATCGCTGCGACCAGCGAGGTCGTGGTGGTCTTGCCGTGGGTGCCGCCTACCGCGACCGACCATTTCAAATGCATCAGTTCGGCCAGCATCTCCGCCCGGCGCACCACCGGGATCAGCCGCGCCCGGGCGGTTGCGACCTCGGGATTGTCGCGGGGGATGGCGGAGGAGACCACGACCACCTGGGAATCGCCCAGATTTGCCGCGCCGTGGCCGACATGCACGGCGATACCCATCTCCCGCAGCCGGCGGACGTTGGCATTCTCCGACACGTCGGAGCCCTGCACCTTGTAGCCCAGGTTATGCAGGATCTCGGCGATCCCGCTCATGCCGATGCCGCCGATGCCGACGAAATGGATGGTGCCGATGGTAAGCGGCAGCGCTCTCATGATGCGGCCCTCCCGCCACCGATCAGGCTGGTTGTGAGCCGGGCCAGGGCGGTTGCGGCATCGGCTTGGCCGGCCCCGTGGGCGCCCCGGGCCATGGCGGCAAGGGCTTCGGGATCGTCCGCGAGCTCGGTCAGCGCCCCGGCCAGGGCGTCCGGCGTGAATTCGGATTCCGCCATCATCCTGGCGCCGCCCGCGGCAACCACGGCCCGGGCGTTGAAACTCTGATGGTCGTCGGCGGCATGGGCGTAAGGCACCAGGATCGCCGGCCTGCCGGCGACGGTCAGTTCCGCCACCGTCGATGCGCCGGAGCGGCAAATCACCAGATGGGCGCGGGCGAGGCGTTTGGCCATGTCTCCGAAGAACGGGGCCACCTCGGCGGCAAGTCCCATTTCTCCGTAGGCGGCGGTAACCCCGTCGATGTCCTCGGGCCGGCACTGCTGGGCGAGGCGGATGCGGGCGCGAAGCGTTGGATCCAGCGCGCCCAGAGCTGGAGGGATGACGTCCGACAGGATGCGCGCGCCCTGGCTGCCCCCTGTGACCAGCAAGTGGACCTCGCCGCCCCTTTTGGGGGCCTGATAGGGAACGTCCCTGAGCGCCCGCACGGCGGGGCGCACCGGGTTCCCGGTCAACACCGCCTTGCGCGCCATGGCGCCGCTGATCTTCTCCACCTTGGGGAACGAGGTCGCGATGGCGGTGACCCGCGGCGCCAGCAACCGGTTGGCGCGGCCCAGGAAGGCGTTCTGTTCGTGGATCAAAGTCGGCAGGCGCAGGCTGGACGCCGCCATCAGGGCTGGCACCGACGTGTAACCGCCGAAGCCGACGACCACCGACGGCGTCAGGCGGCGCAGCAGGCGGCGCGATTGCAGCGTGCCGAGGATGAGGTCGAGAACGCCTTTGACGCGGCGGGCGAGGCCGACGCCGCTGACCCGGCCGGCGCGCACGGCGTAGGTGGTGATGCCGCCGATCGACTTGCTCCAGGCGGCGCCGCGGCTGTCGGTCAGCAGGGCAAGCGCGTGGCCCAGGCGGCTCAGTTCTCCGGCCAGGGCCTCGGCCGGGAACACGTGGCCCCCGGTGCCGCCGGCGACCAGCACGATGGGGGAGCTCATCTTGGGATCGCGATCCGTCATGGTCATGCGCCCCTCAAGCCGATTCGCTTGCGGGTCAGCGCCAACACCATGCCCATGGTGATGGCGATGCCGATCAGCGACGATCCGCCGTAGGAGATGAACGGCAAGGTCATGCCCTTGGTGGGCATCAGGCTCAGCGTCGACGCCATGTGGATGACCGCCTGGAGGCCGAACTGGGTGACCAGCCCGGTGACCGACAGCAGCACGAACAGGTTCTGGCTTTCCAGGCTGCGGGCGATGCCGCGCAACACGATGAAGGCAAACAGCAGGACGATGATGAGGCAGGCCAGCAGGCCCAACTCCTCGCCGGCGACGGCGAAGATGAAGTCCGAATGGGCGTCGGGAAGCACTGCCTTGACGGTGCCCTCGCCCGGGCCGCGGCCCAGCAGGCCGCCGTTCTTGAAGGCTTCGAGGCCGGTCGAGACCTGGTAGCTGTCGCCGGTGGCGGGATCGAGGAACCGGTCGACGCGGCTCATCACATGGGGCAGGTAGGTATAGGCCAGCAGGCCGCCCACCGCGGCCAGGCCGACGCCGATGCCCAGCAGATAGAGCGGCATTCCGGCGATAAAGAACTGTGCGAAGAACATCGCCGTCACCAGGCCCGTCATGCCCATGTCCGGCTGCAGCACCAACAGCAGGATCACCAGGCCGTAGATGCCGAAGGCGATGATCAGGCCGGGGAATCCCTCTTCGGACTTGGCGGTGCTCAGCATCCAGGCGATGACCACGGCAAAGGCCGGTTTCATCAGCTCCGACGGCTGCAGCGACAGGCTGCCGATGACCAGCCAGCGGTGCGCACCCTTGATCTCCGGTCCGATCAGCAGGGCCAGGACCATCAGCGCCAGGCTCAAAAGAAACAGGCCAAGGGCCAGCCGGCGCACGCCCCGGGGGTGGATCAGCGAACAGGCGATCACCGCGCCGGCGGCCGGCAGCAGATAGATCAAGTGCCGCTTGACGAAGTAATAGGACTCAAAGCCGATCCGCTCCGCCACCGCGGGCGAGGCGGCCAGTGTCAGGAGTACACCGAACGCCATCAGCACGCCGATGGCGGCGAGCGACCAGCGGTCCAGGCTCCACCACCAGCCGGCCATGACCGAGGTGTCGGTGCGGGCGAAACCGATCATGCCGCGCTCTCCTCCAGGCCCGCCACCGCTTGGCGGAACGCCTCGCCCCGCGCCGCGAAATCGCTGAACTGATCGAACGATGCGCAAGCCGGGGACAGCAGCACCACCGGTCCGCCATTGGCCGACGTCCCTGCCGGCGCGGCCGTTTGGGCCATGTGATGGGCCTCGGCGACCGCGGCTTCCAGGGTGCCGGCAATGGAATGGGGAACCGCGCCGTTGAGGGCGGCGGCGATGTCTTCGGCCGCTTCGCCGATCAGGAAGGCGTGGCACACCCGGACGAGTTCGGTTCCCCGCGCTCGGGTCAGCTCGGCAAAGCCGCCATCCTTGGCCCGCCCGCCCGCGATCCAGTAAACCTCGGGGTAGCAGGCGATGGCGCGCAGCGTGGCGTCGGGATTGGTGGCCTTGGAATCGTTGATGT
>JAHEKA010000274.1 GCA_024638585.1 Rhodospirillales bacterium | reverse complement strand
CTTGCCTGTCCCATCGCGGAACAGGACCAAGTCCTCGCCCAGGATGCGCACCGGCACGGGCCTGTCCGTGGTCTCGGCGGAGAACCAGACCGGCCACCAATAGCGGCGCAGCATCTCCCCCGCGGGCGTCCCCGGCCCGACCCGGGTCAGGCGTTCGTTTTCTTGAGGTGTCACGCTTTTTCCCCTCCCCCCAATTCTTGCCGGCGCCGCAGAGGCTTGTTTCTCAACATTTTAGCCCCACTTATAGGAAGGGAATAAATGTTATCTGCGGGTAGTCAGGGAGGGGGGCAAGATAAAAAACCCTAGTTCCATGCGCGTTGCAACTTGGCGCCGTTCCGACCGCCGGAATCTTCGCGCCATCGAACCATCATCACAATTCATTCGGCAATCTTGAAAGGGCCCATCTTGGATAACGTCTTTTCTCTTTCCGATTCGCTCGGTCCCGCCCTGGTGATCCACGTAACCGAGCCTGAGATCGGCCTGCGCGGAATTCTCGTGGTGGACAACGTGGCTGCGGGGCCTTCCATCGGCGGCCTGCGCATGGCCAAGGACGTGTCTTTGGAGGAATGCTTCCGCCTGGCCCGCGCCATGACCCTCAAGAATGCTGCGGCGGGCCTCCGTCACGGCGGTGGAAAGTCGGTGATGATGGGCGATCCGCGCATGGATCCCGCCAAGAAGGAGGAAATGATCCGCGCCTTTGCCTGTGCCCTGGAGGGGGTCGAAGCCTACATCTTCGGTCCCGACATGGGGACGGACGAGCAGGCTATGGCCTGGGTCAAGGATGAGATCGGCCGAGCGGTTGGCCTGCCGCGGGAGATCGGAGGCATTCCTCTCGATGAGATCGGGGCCACGGGCTTCGGCTTGGCCCATGCGGCGGAAATTGCTTGCGCCCATGCCGGGATCGAGTTGGCAGGTGCTCGGGTGGCGATCCAGGGCTTCGGCGCGGTTGGCCGGCACAGCGCCCGGTTCCTGGCCGAACGCGGTGCAGTCCTCGTAGCGGCCAACGATTCCAAGGGCACGGTGACGGATGCGGGTGGGCTGGATATCGAGGCGTTGTGCAGCCTCAAGGCCGAGCGCCGCTCGGTTGTCGAGCTCGGCTCCGGCACCACCGCTGCGGTTGATGCGATTCTGGATGTCGAATGCGATATCTGGGTCCCCGCTGCGCGCCCCGATGTGGTGACGGAAGAGAATGTCGACCGTCTCAAGACGCGGCTGGTGGTTGAAGGCGCGAATATCCCGGTGACTCTTGGGGCCGAGAAACGACTGGCCGAGCGTGACGTGTTGGTGATTCCGGATTTCATCGCCAATGCGGGCGGCGTGATCTGTGCCGCCATGGAATACCAGGGCGCGTCCCAAAGCGCCGCCCTCGACGTGATCGAGGAAAAGGTCCGCTACAACACCGAGGTGGTCCTGAGCGCTGCGGAAAAGGACAAGGTGATCCCACGCAAGGCGGCGGAGAGACTGGCGGAGACACGTGTGCGGCGGGCCATGACGACCCGGCGCTGGTCGATTTTCTAGGACGCCGGGCGGCTCGGACCGCGGCGTCGAAACAGGGGAGCCCGGACGGGACCATGTATCGCATCCGCTTTCACGGTCGTGGCGGTCAGGGAATGAAAACCGCAAGCCGTATCCTCGGCACGGCGTTTTTCCGCGCCGGGTTCGAGGTGCAGGACGCGCCGCGGTACGGTGCCGAACGGCGCGGCGCGCCCGTCTTCGCCTATGTACGCGCCGACCGAGCGCCCATCTTCGAACGCGGCGTCATTCTCCGGCCCGATCTCGTTCTCGTGGCCGATGACACCATCGTACCGGTGCCCGGCGCCGGGGTTCTTGCTGGGCTCGATGGCCACTCCATTCTGGTGATCGCCAGCGACACGCCGGAGGATGTCTGGCGTTCTCGCCTCAAGATTCCGGCGCGGATCGTCGTGATTCCACTGCCTGAGGGCGAGGATGCGGCGGAGCGCCGCCATGTTGGCGTGCGCTTGGCCGCTGCCGCCGCGCGTTTGACCGGGGTACTCGGCCTCGGCGATGTGAAGGGGGCGGTGGAGGAGGAACTCAAGCGACTGGGGCCCGAGGCGACCGCGGAGAATCTCAACAATGCCGAGGTCGCGTGGCAATGGGCGGTACCCCATGAAGGCTTGGTGAGTGAACGTCCGGCGATGTCGGTTGCCGATTACGAGCGACCGCAGTGGGTCGATCTTCACGCTGAAGACACCGCGCGATCTGCCCCCATCATTCGCGGCGAGGCAACCAGTGTCGAGGTACGGACCGGTTTGTGGCGGGTCTACCGTCCGGTGATTTCCCATGACCATTGCGTCAAGTGTGGGCTCTGTATGGCGTATTGCCCGGATGGGGCGATCACGCCCAATGCCCAAGGATTCCCCGAGGTCGATCTGGAACACTGCAAAGGCTGCATGATCTGCGTTGCCCAATGCCCGGTGCATGCCATCGCTGCGGTATCGGAGGCGGATGCCCGCGAGAAGGAGACTCAACCGTCTCTCGCGGGCCAAGGGGAGAAAGCATGAATCGCGTCCTCATTACCGGGAACGGTGCCGCGGCGTGGGGCGCGCGGCTCGCGGCGACCGACTACGTGCCGGCCTTTCCCATCACGCCCCAGACCGAGATCATCGAGACCCTGAGCGATTGGATCGCGCGCGGCGAGATGACGGCGCGCATGGTGACGCTGGAATCCGAACATTCCATGCTCACCGCCGCCGGTGCCGCCGCCGCCACCGGGGTGCGGGTGTTCACCGCCACCTCGTCCCAGGGGCTGCTCTACGGAATGGAAATGGTCTACACGGTGGCGGGTTGGCGGGCGCCCTTCGTCCTCGTCAACGTTTCAAGGGGCTTGTCCGCACCGATCACCCTGGAACCCGATCACAACGACGTTCTCGCTGCCAGGGATTCTGGTTTCCTGCAGATCCACGCCGCGACCTGCCAGGAGGTCCTGGATTCCATCCTGATCGCCTACCGCCTGGCCGAGGATTCCGAGGTGCGGTTGCCCGCCCTGGTCAATCTGGACGGTTTCTATTTGTCCTTTACCCGCGAGCCGGTGGAGATTCCAGAGGCCCATTTGGTCCGGGAATTCCTGCCTGCGTTCGACCCGGAGACCTTGCGTTTCCGTGCCAATGCGCCGGAAAGCCAGGCGGTTGCGGTGCTGGGCGGGGGGCCCTATTCCTATTTCCGCTACGAGGTCCACCTGGCCCAGGGCCGCGCCCTTGCCGCTTTCGACCGCGCAACGGAGGAATTCCAGGCGGCCTTCGGGCGCGCTTACGCTCCGTTCGAGGCTTACCGCACCGAGGATGCCGAGATCCTCTTCGTCATGATGGGATCGTTCGCGACCAAGGCCAAGGCGGCGGTGGATGCCCTGCGCGAGGCTGGGACCAAGGTGGGGCTGGTGCGTCCGCGACTGCTCCGGCCATTCCCGGTCACCGCACTGCGGGGCCACCTCGCCGGCAAGCGTGCCGTGGCGGTGATCGATCAAAACCTTTCCATGGGCAAGGGCGGCATCCTCCACGCGGAGATCGCCGATGCCCTTTACGGTGCCGCCGATGCACCCCCCATTCTGGCCTCCTTCATCGGCGGCCTGGGTGGGCGGGATATCGCGCCGGAGGAATTTTATGAGATCGCACGGATTACCCGAGAGGCCGCCGATAGCGGCGAAACCCCGCCGCCCCGGCTGCTTTACACCGCGGCGGAGCTTAGGGAGATGCGCAAGCTGCAGACCATCGCCGAGGCCGAGCACCATATGGCCAAAGAGGCGGGGAAATCATGAACGACACGCACTTCCATAACATCAAGGACTTGCCGACCACTCATCTTCTGGGAACGGGCACGGCCATGTGCGCGGGCTGCGGCGGGTTGCAGGCACTTGTCGATATCTACGACGTTCTCGGGCGTGACTCGGTGATCGTCAATGCCGCGGGCTGTATGACCCTGCTTTCGGTCTATCCCTTCACACCGTTCCGCGGCAGTTGGCTTTACACCGCCATGGCCTCCGCACCAGCGGGTGCCCAGGGCGTGCGCGATGCGCTCGACATTCTTATCGAAAAGGACCGTCTGCCGGCAGAGGAAGACCTCAAGGTCGCCGTCCTGACCGGCGATGGAGCGGCTTATGGGATGGGGCTTTCGGCCACTTCGGGCGCCATCGAGCGCGGTCTCGATTTCCTTTATATCTGTTACGACAACGAAGGTTACGCCAACACCGGGCATCAGACCTCTGCCGCGACCCCCCACGGGGCCCATACCGCCACGGCCCTCGGCGCCCACGGTGCGCCCGGCTTCAAGAAGGATCTGTTCTCGATCTGGGCGGCACATGATCCCGCCTATGTGGCGACGGTGATTGCCGCCGAACCTGTGGACCTTGCCCGCAAGATCGAAAAGGCCGCCGCCTTGAAGGGCCCGCGGCTGATCATT
>JAHEKA010000273.1 GCA_024638585.1 Rhodospirillales bacterium | reverse complement strand
AGAGATGGATCATCGACGAGACCGCCGTGACCATCGCCACCATCACCGCGGACAAGGTGTCGTAGCGCAGCGCCCAGGTGACTTCGAAATTCCCCGAGACCACCCAGCGCATGATTTCCACCGTGCGCGGCTGGCCGCCCAGCGCCACCTGAACGAAGGCTACCGCCGCCAGCACCGCGGCCAGCATCAGCGCGCCGGTGGTGACCCAGCGCGCCGCCCGGTCGCCCATCCAGCGCCCGAACAGGCCCGCCGCCATGGCACCCAAAAGGGGCAGGAAGATGATGGCCGAATACATGCCGCGCTTAGCCCTTCAACCTGTTGATGTCCTCGACCGCGATCGAACCGCGGTTGCGGAAATAGACCACGAGGATGGCCAGGCCGATGGCCGCTTCCGCCGCGGCTACGGTCAGGACGAACATGGCGAAGACCTGGCCGGTCAAGTCGCCGAGATGGGTGGAGAACGCCACCAGGTTGATATTGACGGCAAGCAGCATCAGCTCGATCGACATCAGGATGATGATGACGTTCTTGCGGTTGAGGAAGATCCCGAACACCCCAAGGGTGAACAGGATGGCGGCAACCGCAAGGTAATGGCCGAGGGTGATTTCGAACATGCTAGATCCCCGTCCCCGTCGGCACGTCCTTGACCTCGACCGCGTCTTCCCGGCGCAGCCCCACCTGATCGGCGATGCGCTGGCGGCGCACGCCGGGCCGTTCGCGCAGGGTCAGTACGATGGCTCCCACCATGGCCAGCAGCAGGATCATGCCCGCACCCTGGAACAGGTAGATGTATTTGGTATAGAGCAGCCGCCCCAAGGCCTCGGTATTGTTGACCTCGGCCAGCGCCGGGGTCTTGGCCGCCAGCAGCCCGCCCGATTCGGGGCTGAACGCCCAACTGGTGACGACGAAGATCAGCTCCACCAGAAGCACCGTGCCGATCAAGCCGCCGACCGGTAGGTATTGCAGGAATCCCTGGCGCATCTCGACGAAATTGATGTCCAGCATCATGACCACGAAGATGAAGAGCACCGCGACGGCGCCGACATAGACGATCACCAGGATAAAGGCGATGAACTCCGCCCCCATGAGGACGAACAGTCCCGCCGCGTTGAAGAAGGCGAGGATCAGGAACAGCACCGAATGCACGGGATTGCGCGCGGAGATCACCATCATGCCCGAGGCTATGGCGATAAACGCGAAGCCGTAGAATGCCAATCCAGCCAGGATCACGCCGCCGCTCCCCTCATGTTACGGGTGCGGGCGGCCTCCCCCCAGGGCCAAGTCAACTGCAAATCCCCCTCCCTCACCTGTAGGGTGCCTCCTGCGCCAGGCGCTGGGCAATCTCGTTCTCCCAGCGGTCGCCATTGGCCAGGAGCTTGTCCTTGTTGTAGAGGAGCTCTTCCCGGGTTTCGGTCGCGAACTCGAAATTGGGCCCCTCGACGATGGCATCCACCGGGCAGGCTTCCTCGCAGAAGCCGCAATAGATGCACTTCATCATGTCGATGTCGTAGCGCGTGGTCCGGCGCAAACCGTCCTCGCGAGGCTCGGCCTCGATGGTGATGGCCTGGGCCGGGCAGATCGCCTCGCACAGCTTGCAGGCGATGCAGCGTTCTTCGCCGGAGGGATAACGCCTCAACGCATGCTCTCCCCGGAAGCGCGGCGACAGCACGCCCTTTTCATAGGGGTAGTTCAACGTCACCTTGCGCCGGAAGAAATACTTGAGCGTCAGCCACATGCCCGCCAGCAGTTCGACCAGGACCAGCGCCCTCAGCCCCCTGAAGGCGGTCCCCACCGCGGCGAAGCGTTTGGTCTTTTCCTTTTCCTGCAGGGCGCTCATTTTGGCAACCACCCGAATGTGACGAGCACGCCCGCCGTCAGCACCACCCAGAGGAGCGACAGTGGCAGAAACACCTTCCAACCCAGCCGCATCAACTGATCATAGCGGTAGCGCGGGAAGGTCGCGCGCACCCAAAGGAAACAGAACAGCACGGCACAGACTTTGGCGATGAACCAGAGCGGCCCGGGGATCCAGGTGAACGGCGCCACGCCGAACGGCGGCAGCCAGCCCCCCAGGAACAGGATCACCGTCATCCCGCTCATCAGGATCATGTTGGCGTATTCGCCGAGGAAAAACAGGGCGAAGGTCATCGACGAATATTCGACGTTGTAGCCCGACACCAATTCGGCCTCGGCCTCGGGCAAGTCGAACGGCGCACGGTTGGTTTCGGCCAGGGCCGAGACGAAGAACACCACGAACATCGGCAGCAGCGGCACCGCGAACCACACGGTCTGCTGCGCCATGACGATCTTGGACAGGTTCAGCGATCCGACACACAGCAGCACCGTGATGATGACGAAGCCGATGGAGATCTCATAGGACACCATCTGCGCCGCCGAGCGCAGGGCCCCCAGGAAGGCGTATTTGGAGTTCGATGCCCAGCCCGCCATGATGATGCCGTAGACGCCGAGGGACGAGATCGCAAACAGGTACAGCACGCCAACGTTGATGTCCGCCAACACCAGGTGCCAGTCGAGGAAGGGGCCGAAGGGGATCACGGCCCAGGCGACCAGGGCGAGGACGAAGGTCACCATCGGCGCCAGCACGAACACCACTTTGTTGGCGCCCGCCGGGATGACGGTTTCCTTCAAGAACAGCTTGGCGCCGTCGGCCAGCGGTTGCAGCAGACCGAACGGCCCCACCACGTTGGGGCCCTTGCGCAGCTGCATGGCACCGATCACCTTGCGCTCGGCCAGGGTGAGATAGGCGATACAGAACAGCAGCGGCAGCAGGATCGCCAGGATCTTCAGGAAGATGAAGATTCCGGGCACCACGTAGCCGTCGAACAACTCAGCCATCGGTGCCCGTCCTTTCCCCGCCGCCGGCCTGCATCTCGGTGCACTTGGCCATGGTGACGGACGCCCGGCTGATGGGATCGGTCATGTAGAAATTGGCGACCGGCGAGGTGAACGGTGCCGCGGCCATATCACCGGGGGTACCGAACTCTTCCCAACCGGCGGCGATGACCTCATCGAGGGAGGCAAAGATGGTGCTGGTCTCCACCATCCGCGCGCGCAGCACGCCCAGCGAATCATAAGGCAAGGTCTTGCCCATGACGCCGGAGAAGGCGCGGATGATGGCCCAGTCCTCCTTGGCGTCGCCCAACGGGAAATGGGCGGCGCGGGCGCGTTGCACCCGGCCCTCGGTATTGACGTAGGTTCCGTCCTTTTCGGTATAGGCGGCGCCGGGCAGGATCACGTCCGCGCGGTTGGCCCCGGCATCGCCGTGATGCCCCTGATAGACGACGAAGGCGGCGCCCAAGGCATCGGTATCGATCTCATCGGCGCCCAGCAACCAGACCAGGCCGATCTCCCCGGCCCCCGCTCCGGCCAGAATGGCGCCAACGTCCCGCCCGCCACTGGCCGGCAGGAAACCCGCTTCCAGGCCGCCCACCCGGCTGGCCGCGCGCTGCAGCAGGTTGAAACCGTTCCAATCGTCGGTGACGCAGGCGAAACGTTCGGCCACCGCCCGGGCCGCGGCCAGCACCGCGGCGCCATCGTCCCGTGCCACGGCCCCCGAACCCAGGATCACCATGGGCCGCTCGGCGGCCTCCAGGGTCTTGCAGAAATCGTTGTCGCCCCGGGCCAGGGCCTCCAGGGTCTCCGGCCCGGCACCGAGATGGGCCGTGCGATATGTGAGGTCCGCATCCTCGCCGATCACGCCGACGGGGAACCCGCCACGCAGCCAGCGCTCGCGCAGGCGCGCATTGATGATGGCGGCCTCCTTGCGGGGGTTGGCGCCGATGATCAGGCAGGCATCGGCCGCGTCGATGCCGGCGATGGTCGTATTGAACAGGTACGCCGCGCGTGCCGAACCGCTAATCCTGGCGCCGTCCTGGCGGCAATCGATATGGGGCGAGCCCAGCTCGGTCATCAGGTCCTTCAGCGCCACCATGGATTCGCAATCGGCCAGGTCGCCGGCGATGGCGGCCATGGCGTTTCCGTCGAGCGCGCCGACCGCGTGGGCGATGGCGGCGAACGCCTCGTCCCAGGTGGCGGCGACCAGCTTGCCGTTGCGCCGCACATAGGGGCGGTCGAGGCGCTGGCGCTTGAGCCCGTCATAGGCGAACCGCGTCTTATCGGAAATCCATTCCTGGTTCACCTCCTCGTTCAAGCGCGGCAGGATGCGCATCACTTCGCGCCCCCTAGTATCGACGCGGATGGCCGAGCCGACCGCATCCATCACGTCGATCGATTCGGTCTTGCACAATTCCCAGGGACGGGCGGTGAAGGCGAAGGGCTTGGAGGTAAGCGCGCCGACCGGGCAGATGTCGATCATGTTGCCCGACAGTTCAGACCCCACCGCGTTGCCGACATAGGTGTCGATCTCCATGGTCTCGCCACGCCCCGTGGCGCCCAAC
>JAHEKA010000272.1 GCA_024638585.1 Rhodospirillales bacterium | reverse complement strand
ACCGTGATGATGGGGGTGCCGACCTATTACAGCCGCCTGCTCAGCACGGACGCTTTCACCCGGAAAACCGCGGCCCATATGCGGCTGTTCATCTCCGGCTCCGCGCCCTTGTCGGCGGAACTGCACCGCGCATTCGACGCCCGGACCGGTCACGCCATCCTGGAACGTTACGGCATGAGCGAGACGTCGATGAACACCACCAACCCGTATGATGGCGCGCGCCGTCCCGGCACCGTGGGCATGCCGCTTGACGGCGTGCAGCTCCGCATCAGCGATCCCGAGAGCGGCGCGCCCTTGGCGGAGGGCGAGACCGGCATGATCGAGCTCAAGGGCCCGAATGTGTTCATGGGTTATTGGCGCAAGGCGGAAGAGACCAAGCGCGCTTTTCGCGATGACGGCTTTTTCATTACCGGCGATCTCGGGCGCATCGATGGCGACGGCTATCTCGCCATCGCCGGGCGGGACAAGGATCTGATCATCTCCGGCGGGCTCAACGTCTATCCCGCCGAGGTGGAGGCGGCGATCGATGAGATCGAGGGCGTCGACGAAAGTGCGGTCATCGGCTGTCCGCATTCGGACTTCGGCGAAGGGGTGGTGGCGGTGATCGCGAAGGCGTCAGGAGCGGCGCTCTCGGAAGAGGCCGTCACCGCAGCCCTGAAGGATCGTCTTGCCGGCTTCAAGCGGCCCAAGGCGGTGGTGTTTGTCGATGCGCTCCCGCGAAACGCCATGGGCAAGATCGAAAAGACGAAGCTGCGCGATACCTACCGCGACACCCTGTGCGACTGAGATGACCGCACCTTCCTAGGCGTGGCTCTCCCTTGTAAATACCGATCGGTATGTGTATAAGGGGATAATCTTCCACATTTGGGACGGTCGAGATGCGCGCACCTTTCGAGACCCGTGAAAAGCTCCTGGAAACGGCCATAGATCTGGTCTGGCACAGCAATTACTGCAGCGTCGGGGTGGCCGGGATCTGCGAACGCGCCGGTGTCACCAAGGGCGCCTTCTACCACCACTTCGAAAGCAAAGCCGATCTGTTCTACGCCGCCGCGCAGCACCATTGGGCGGCAATCAAGCCGGAGCTGGATGCGATCTTTTCCCCGGCCTCGCCCCCGTTGGAACAGCTGGAAAATCTGATCGGTTTCATCCTGGCAGATCATGGGCCTTCGGAGAGTGCCGGCGCTGCCGAGCTGGAGGTGGCGGGGTGTCCGTTCTTCGCGGCCGGCGGGCAGGTTGGGCTGGACGAGACCAGAGTCCGCGAAGCATCGATAGAAATGGGCGAAAAATCAATTATTTATGCCTCCGCCTTGGTGCGCGGCCTGAAGGCCGAAGGGTGCCTCGCGGGAGATCCGGACCCGGAGCAGACCGGCCGCATGGTGTTCACCTTCGTCCAGGGACTGTTGATGTACGGCCGCACCCTGAACAACCGCGCGGTGGTCGAGGCCGATCTGCGTGACGGCATCTATCGGCTGCTCCGTCTGAAGTCTGAATATCGGCGCACCGGACCCGCAGACCAAGATACACCCATCCTGGAAGGGGTGGCGGCAGGCGCCTGACCCTGTCCACGGCCAGGCCGGGGCAGTCCCGGCCATGCGTCTTGATCATAGCTGACCCGCAACCCCAGGTCGTAACCCTAAAGAGTTTGACTCCATTCCTGTGGATGCGTAAAAGTGCCAAGTAACAAACCGATCGGTATGATCGGAAAGCGGAGACAAAATCGTGACCAAACGGCGCCTTGCCAAGACAGCCATTGCGGCCCTCGCCCTCGGTGTGGGGGGCATCGCATTGGCCCTGTTCGTTGGCGGCGCGCGAACCGGGGCCGGAGGGCCTGCCACGGCGCCGGCGCCCATGGCCATGCCGGTGGATGCGGTCACGGTCACGGCGGAGCCGGTGCGACTGTGGGTCGGCTATTCGGCACGCCTTGAGGCCGTGGAGGAGGCCGAGATCCGGCCTCAGGTGAGCGGTGAAATCATAGAGCTGCGGTTTAAGGACGGCGAGCGTGTAGCCAAGGGCGATGTGCTGTTCGTCATCGATCCCCGGCCTTACGAGGCTGCGGTGGCCGGCGCCAAGGCGGATCTCGCCGGGGCGCGGGACCGCTACGCCTATGCCCGCAAGGAGCTCAAGCGCGCGCGCTCGCTGGTCAAGACCAGCGCGGTGTCCAAGCGGGTGCTGGATGAACGGGCCAATACCTTCGCCGTGGCGCGCAGCGAGGTCGGGGCCGCGCGGGCCCGCCTGGCGCGGGCGGAGATTGATCTGGGCCATGCCTTCGTCAAGGCGCCGATCGCGGGACGCGCCAGCCGGGCCGAGATCACGGTCGGCAATCTGGTAACCGCCGGGCCTGCATCACCGCTGCTGACCACCATCGTCTCCGACGGCGCGCTCTATGCCGATTTCGACGTCGACGAGGCCACCTACCTTCGATTCGTGCGCGCCGGCGCCCGGGACCTGGCATCCGAACGGCGCATTCCGGTGCGGCTCAACGCCGGGGGCGCCGGCGGCATCGAGGCCGAGGGGTACATCCATTCCTTCGACAACCGGATCGACCGGCGGACCGGGACGATCCGCGCCCGCGCCCTGTTTACCGATCCGCGCCCGGGCCTGGTGGCGGGCATGTACGTGCAGGTGCAGGTCGGCTCGCCCACGGCGCGGAAGCGCATTCTGCTGACCGAGCAGGCCATCCTTACCGATCAGGACCGTAAGTTCGTGTATGTCGTGGCAGAGGGCAACAGGGCAGCCTATCGCGAGGTCCGCCTCGGCGCTCAACTGGGCGGCCGCCGCGTCATCGAGGACGGCCTGAAATCCGGCGAGCGGGTCATCACGTCGAACCTATTGGTGTTGCGGCCAGACGCTCCGGTCGCCCCAAAGGACAAGAAAGGCGCGAACCCGGAGGGAACAGGGCCGGCCGCCATGCCGGTGACGGACACGCGGTAGGCCCGAGGGCGACCGGCAGTTTCACATCGGGGCCACCGGCTGTCGTCAGGGGCCTCAAGCTTTCATTGGAGGGGAAGTGACCTTTTCGCGGTTCTTCATAGACCGGCCCATTTTTGCAGGCGTCTTGTCGGTGGCGATCATCGTCGCCGGGCTGATCGCCATGATGCGTTTGCCGGTGGCCGAGTATCCGAACGTGGCGCCGCCCTCGGTGGTGGTCAGCGCGCGCTTTCCCGGCGCCAACCCCCGGGTGATCGCCGATACGGTTGCGGCCCCCTTGGAAGAGCAGATCAACGGGGTGGAGGGCATGCTGTATCTCAACTCCCTCGCCACGACGGACGGGAACCTGTCCCTGACCGTGACCTTCGCCATTGGCACAGACCCCGATCTTGCCCAGCAAAAGGTTCAGAACCGGGTGTCCCAGGCCCTGCCGCGGCTGCCCGACGTGGTGCGCCAGCAAGGGGTCACGGTCGCCAAGAGCTCGCCGGACCTCACCATGGTGGTGCATCTGCGTTCGCCGAGCGGGCGCTATGACGAACTTTACCTGCGCAACTACGGGACGCTCAACGTCAAGGACCGGCTGGCGCGGCTTCCCGGTGTCGGCCAGGCGCTGATCTTCGGGTCCGGCGATTACGCCATGCGCATCTGGCTGGAGCCCGACAAGATTGCCGAACTCGGCATGACGGCGGGCGAAGTGGTGACGGCGATCCGCCAGCAGAACATCCAGGTCGCCGCCGGGTTGATCGGCGCGGCCCCTTACGATTCGGACGTGCTGGTCCAGCTTCCGATCAATGCCCAGGGCCGTCTCAAGACCGCCGAGGAATTCGGCGAGGTGGTGATCAAGCGCAGCCCCGGCGGCGCCATCACGCGGCTTCGGGACGTGGCACGGATCGAGCTCGATGCCCAGGAATATGCGCTCCGCTCGCTTCTGGACAACGCGCCGGCGGTGGCGGTGGCGATCTTCGCCTCCCCCAATGCCAACGCGCTTGAGATTTCCCGCAATGTGCGCGCCACCATGGCGGACCTGGCCGGAAATTTCCCCGAAGGTGTCGAGCACAAGATCGTCTACGACCCCACGGTGTTCATCTCCGACTCCATCGATGCGGTCATCACCACCCTTCTGGAGGCGATCGTCCTGGTGGTTCTGGTGGTGGTGGTCTTCCTTCAGACCTGGCGCGCTTCGATCATTCCCCTGTTGGCGGTACCGGTCTCCATCATCGGCACCTTCGCGGTGCTGTTGGCGTTTGGTTTTTCGATCAACGTGCTGACCCTGTTCGGCCTGATCCTCGCGGTGGGCATCGTCGTGGACGACGCCATCGTCGTGGTGGAGAACGTCGAACGCAATATCAGCGAGGGCCTGAGCCCCCGTGAGGCCTCCATCAAGGCGATGGGTGAGGTGACCGGGCCGATCGTCGCGACCTCCCTGGTGATCATCGCGGTGTTCGTGCCGATCGCCTTCATCAGCGGCCTGACCGGGATGTTCTACCGCC
>JAHEKA010000271.1 GCA_024638585.1 Rhodospirillales bacterium | reverse complement strand
CAGTCCGCCGCTTCCTCGCGGTCGAAGCAGAGCGCGTTCAGGATCGGGCTGTCGTTGATGGAAAACAGCAGCGCCTCGTTGGGGGTCTTGTTCTCGTGGCGGTGCCAGGCCCAGGTGGGCACCACGAAGGTATCGCCGGTCTTCCATTCGAAGCGTTCATCGCCGACGTGGCTGACCCCTTCGCCTTCGAAGACGTGATAGATCACGGCGTAGGTGTGGCGATGGGCCCGGGTGGCTTCGCCCGGGCGCAGCATCATCATCTCGCAATCGACGCTGGGCAGGGTCGGCCCGCCGGTGACGGGATCGGCATAGCGCAGCGAGACCGCGTCGAACGGATCGCCCGCGCCCTCGGCCAGCTTGTCGAGCATGGCGCGGGTGTCCTCCCAGGCATAGCGGTAGGGCGGGCGCCGCGAGGAGGTGGAATAGTCCGGCGTCTTGGGTTGCAGCGGTCCGAACTGGGCCGCCGACCAGCCCTTGGGGCGATGGATCTCTTGCGCGTCCGCCTGGTGGGGTTCGGAAAAGCCGATGCCGAAATGGACGATCAGCGGCGCCATGGCGACGTCGATCCACAGCGTCTGCTCCTTGCCGCCGCTGACATGGTCGTGCCAGCTCCAGTTGGGGGTGGTCACGAGATCGCCCCGGGCCATGGGAAATTCCTCTCCCTCCACCACGGTGGCGGTGGAGCCGTCACCGATGGCGACGAAGCGCACCGCGTCCATGGTGTGGCGGTGGCAGGGGGCGTATTCGCCCTGGTCCAGAAGCTGGGCCCCCAGCATCATGTTGGGCGTGGTGCCCATCTTGATGTCGGGATGTTGGAATCCGATGAAGCGGCGCCAGGCTTCTTCCTGGGGGATCACGCCGATGGCCTCGTGCAGCACCTCGTTCAGCGTATCCCAATGCCAGAGATGGGGGGCGTAGGACGGGTTCGGCTCGCGGTAGCCGTCGGACCGGCTGGGGATCATCCAGTATCCCAGCAGGTCGCGCTCGCGCACCTTGCGGTCGAAATTCTCGCGGGTCTTGTCGGCGGCGGTGTCGGTATCGGCCATGTCATCCTCCCGAGGGGTCCGGCCCCCCTATGAGCCGCCATTTTGCGCCATCTTGGCCGGCAAGAAAAATTGAAATCGGGGTTTTCCGGTTCCTTCCGCGTCCAAAGCAGCGGAAAATGGGCGCAAAGGGAGAAAACCGTGAGCGGAGACAACACCGAAGCGATGCGCCTCGCCGCCTTGGGCGATCTGCGCTACTGCCTGGAACTGGCCGAGGAGATGGGGGCGCTGGAGCGGGTCTCGGGCGCCGATCCGCATTTGGAGATCGGCGCGCTTTACGAGCTCAGCCTCGGCCATGAGGTCCCGCCGGTCCTGTTGTTCGACGACATCAAGGGCTGCGTGCCGGGCCACCGAATCGTCACCAATGTGCGGGATTTTCCGCTCCTCAATCCCCATCGCGGGAAGGGGCTGGACGAGGTCCGGGCCTATCGCGCGGGGATGAAGGACAGTGCCGCGCCGATCGATCCGGAGTTCGTCGCCGACGGGCCGGTGTTCGAGAACCGGATGACCAATGAGGCGGTGGACAGCGAAATCTTTCCCGCCCCCCAATGGCACGAGGACGATGGCGGGCGCTATATCGGCACCGAGCATCTGGTGATCATGCGCGATCCCGACACGGGGTGGGTCAACGCGGGCACCTACCGCGTCCAGGTCCATGACGGGAAAACGCTCGGCATCATGATCGAGCCCGGCAAACACGGCGACATCATCCGCCGCAAATATTGGGCCCGGGGTGAGGCCTGCCCGGTCGCGATCACCATCGGTCAGGCGCCGGTGCTGAGCACGGTCGGGGCGACCACGGTGTCGTCGGGGGTGAGCGAACTGGCGGTCGCTGGCGGACGCATCGGCCGTCCGATCCAGGTGGTGGAGGGGCCGGTCACCGGCTTGCCGTTGCCGGCCGATGCCGAGATCGCCTTCGAGGGCGTCATGCCGCCGCCGGAGGAGGAAGCCCGGACCGAAGGCCCGTTCGGCGAATGGCCGGGGTATTACGCCTCCGCCGAGCGGCCGGAGCCGGTGTTCCGCGTCGCCGCCTGCTATCACCGCGACGATCCCATCGTCACCGCCATGCCGCCGGCCAAGCCGACCTATCCCGGCACCTATTTCGGCACCGCGGGGACCGCGCTGTTCCGCGCCGCCAGCCTGTGGGACGAGCTCGAAGCGGCGGGCGTTCCCGGCATCACCGGGGTGTGGAAGATGCCGGGCGGCGGTTCACGCTTCATCGACGTGGTGGCGGTCAAGCAGCTGCACGCCGGGCACGTCAAGATGGCGGGCTTGGTGGCGGTGGGTTGCTCCGCCGCCGCCTTCGCCGGCCGCATGACCATCATCGTCGACGACGACATCGACATCACCAATCCCGCCGAGGTGATGTGGGCGCTGGCGACGCGCTGGGATCCCAAGACCCAGACCGACATCATCGATGATTGCCGGTCGGGGAATATCGATCCCCGCGTCCCGCCTGAAAAACGCAAGGCGCGCAATCTGACCGGCAGCCGGATCATCATCTATGCCGTCCGGCCCTACCATTGGAAGGACGAATTCCCCGCCGTCAACATGGTGGACCGCGACTATGGCGAAGAGGTGCGCCGCAAGTGGGGGGACATACTGCCGGTCCTCCGCAAGGAAGCCTAGGTCACGCCGCGAGGGGCGGGCGGCACCGGGACGGGGGGCCCGGTGCCAAGGCGGTTTCTTCCGATTGCGCGGATCAGCAGAAGGCGGGCGCAACCTGCTCGATCGTGGCCCGAGCACCGGCCTTAAGTTGCTCGATGGTGGCGAGGAAGCGCGGGTGGGTCATGCCGGACCCGAGGAAGGTCCAACGCACGGCCTGTTCCTGAGCCGACCGGATCTCCTGTTTCTCTTTCCCGGTGAAGACCCGACCCAGGGACTCTTCGAGCGCCTTGATATCGAACAGCACTTGCTGCATCAGACCGCAATCCAGCAGCATGCCGATCTCGAGATATCCCTTCACCGCGCGCTCGACCTCCTTCTCGTTGAGGCTCTCGGCGAGCGCCTCCACGATCAGGGTATCCAGCTTGGCGTGCTGGGCCTCTTCCATCCAGTGGTGGCGCAAGAGGCTCTTGAACTGAGAGCAGAGCGCCTGATCGTCCTTGACGCTGTCAAGATAATGAGCCTGAGTCATCCACTCGATATGCAGGATCACGAGGGCGACGGAAAGCGGGTCATGGGCGAGGACCGAGGCGGCGATGCCGTCGGCCGGGCCGATCACCGCGCAGTCGGTTCCGAACCCTTCCTGGAAGTCCTCTCGGAAGCGCTTGAACAGATGGATGTGCTTCGCTTCCTCGCCGGCAAATTGTAGGAGCGCCTGGATGCGCTCGTCCTCGCCATGAAACTGATGGGAGGCATGGTCCATGACGAAGGGCAGGATGAATTCCTCCACCAGTCCGAAAACGTAGAGGTATTCATGCGCCCGGATCTGGTTGAGGCGGCGGCGTTCTTCGGCGTTGAGGCAACTGATGACGCCGGTGCGGGCGAGGGTTTCGGGAAGGAACGGCTTGGTGAAGTCGAGCCGTTTCTCGCCGCCGATGATATCTTCGATCCTCCAGTTCACCTTCTGGGAGGCGGCCAGCGTGTCTTTATAAGTGTATGCGGTTTCCATTCTGATCTCCTTGTCTCAGGCATGGGCAGGGGTGCGCCACCCGGTGATGGTGCAGCAGCGGCGTTGGAACCGGCGTTTGAGGAAGCGTGGAAATTTTCAAAAAAAACGTTGGTACGGCCGTGGAATCGCGCAAAAAATCGGGTCTTGAGAGGATAAAGCCATGACAAGGGGCGTTTTGACCACGATCGGCCCCGGGGCGACGGACGCGGCGCCGTGCTGACGATCAGGCTGTTGGGGGAATTGGAGGTGGCGCGGGAAGGCGAGCCGCTCGAGTTGCCACCCTCGAAAAAGAGCCGCGCCCTGCTTGCCTATCTGGTCCTGGCCGGGCGGCCGCAGCGGCGCACGCATCTCTGCGATATTTTCTGGGAGATTCCCGACGACCCTCGCGGGGTGCTGCGCTGGAGCCTCAGCCGCATCCGCCCCTTGGTCAACGGTCCGGACCGCGAGCGCATCGTCACCAAGGGCGACACTGTGATGTTCGATGCCGCCGGGGCGGAGATCGATATTCTCATCCTCGGCGAGCGGGCTGCCGCCGGCCTCGACACCCTCGCCAGCGATGACTTGAAGGACCTTGCTGCGCGTTTCGTAGGCGACTTTCTCGAAGGCCTCGATCTCCCTGACTGTCCCGATTTCCAGGCTTGGCTGGCGGCCCAGCGCGAAGAAATTCGCTTGCTCCGCGCCCGGGTCCTGGCCGCGCTGACAGCGCGGCACGAAGAACTGCCCGGCGAGGCCCTTCACTACGCGCGAAGTTGGGTCCGGGTTGATCCC
>JAHEKA010000270.1 GCA_024638585.1 Rhodospirillales bacterium | reverse complement strand
CGATCATGGCTTCGGCTTCGGCCCGGCCCAGGCCCGGCCGCCCGAAGGCGACGTCCGCATAAAGTTCGACCATCACGCCGCCGGTGCCGAACATCACCACCGGCCCCATTTCCGGATCGCGGTGGATGCCGAGGGCGAGTTCCGCGCCCCCCGCGACCTGTTCCGCCACCAGGAAACCGTCGATGGCGATGTCCTTGTCGAATGCGGTAACGTTGGCGGCGATGGCCGTGCAGGCTTCCTCCACCGCCGCCGCGCTTTCGAGTCCCAGGGCGATGGCGCCCGCCTCGCTCTTGTGCGGCAGCCGGTCGGAGACCGCCTTGACCACCACCGGATAGCGGAAGCTGCGTGAGACCTTGGCCGCGGCATCGGCATCCTCGACCAGGGCCTCGCGGGCGAGCGGCAGGCCGAAGGCGCCGAGCAGCGCCTTGGAGCGCGCTTCGTCCAGGGCGCGCGGTTCGGCCCCGGCAAGTCTGGCGGTCTCGGTCAGCTGTGCGGCAGCGTCCCCAGGCGCGGGCGTTCGCGGACCCGCGCCGGTTGCCCGGGCGGCGCGAGCAGTTGCGGCCAGGATGCGCCCCAGCACCCGGAAGGTGCGGTCGGGCTCCGAGAGGTAGGGGAGGTGGCCGAGGCTATCGCGCAATCCCTTGGCATGATCGGTCAGGGTCTGGGCCATGGGCGCGAACAGGGCGACGGGCACCGGACCGCCCCCTTCGGTCCAGCGGCCGATGGCGGCGAGGTTCTGCTCCTTGCGCTCGATCCCCGGCACCAGGGGCAATTCTTCCGCCATCAGGAGGAGATCCACCGCCGGGTCGGCGGCGAGCGCATCCATGCAGGCGGTATGCGCCTTTGCAACCACGGTGGAGCGCGTATCCAGCGGGTTGGCGGGATTGGCGAGCGGGCCAAGCGCTTCGGCGATCTTGGCCTTGGTGGGCGCGGACAGCTTCACCAGATCGACCCCAGCCCGGGCGGCGGATTCGGAGATCAGGCTGGTCAACGCCCCGGAATTGGTCATCACCGCGATGCCGGACCCCTTGGGCGGGGGGAGGCGGGTCAGGAACTCCAGCGCCTCCACCGCGTCTTCCATGGAATCGAGGCGTGCCACGCCGGTGGCGCCGGCCACCGCGTCGAACGCGTCGATGCTTCCGGCCAGCGATCCGGTATGAGCCAGCGCCGCCGCCCGCCCGGCATCGGACCCGCCGATCTTGACCGCGACCACGGCTTTTCCCGCGGCCCGGGCTTCACCGCAGGCGGCAAGGAAATCGTCCGTCCGCACGACCTGCTCCAGGTACAGCAGGATCGCCCGCACCTGGGGCTGGGCCGTCATGAACCGAAGATAATCCCCCGCCGCCAACCCCACCTGATTGCCGGCGGACACCATGTAGGACGGCATCAGGCCGCGCGCATAGAGCAGCCGGTTGAGCGCCACGCACAGCCCGCCCGACTGGGCGATCACCGCCGTGGGGCCCACCTCGACCCGCTCCAGCCCGTCATCGGGCAGGGTGATGGCGCGGGACGGCGCGGCGACGTTGCCCATGCAGTTGGGCCCGCAGACGCCGAGCCCGGTCCGTTCGATGACCGCGCGCAATTTTTCCGCCCGGGCGCGGCCTTCGGCGTCGTCGCCTTCGCCGAAGCCGCCGGCGAAGACCAGGGCAGAGCGAGCGCCCGCTGCCGCGCCGTTCTCAAGCACGCCGAACACGGCATCGGCCGGCACGAAGGAGACGATGTGATCGGGGGCCTCGGGCAGCGCTTCGAAATCGGGGTAACACGGCGCGCCCCAGATTTCCTCGCGCCGGGGATTGACCGGATAGACGCCGCCTTCGAATCCGAACCGCTTGAGGTTCTCCGTGACCCTACCGGACCAATGGCGCGGCCGATCCGACGCGCCGACCAGAACGATATTGCGGGGATGCAAAAGCGCTTCGACTTTTTCGGAACTCATGGCGGGCCCTGTCCCTGTTTTTGATCCGGTGCCTAGGGGCCAACCGGCGATTGGTGTTTTAATTTGGTGTCGGCAATCTTATGCTGGCGGCACGGATCGCGGCAAGAAACGGCGGGTTTGAGAAGCCCACGGGCATGCAGGCCCAGGACTCGCGGTCCCATGAATGGGAGGAATCGGTGGCACTGATCATCAACAATGACCACGTCGCCCAAGTGCTGACCATGGAGGACACCATGGCGGTGCTTGAGCAGGCTTACGCCGATCTCGTCACCCGCCAGGGGGTGTGCCGACCACGCATCGACCTGCAGATTCCCACCAGTGACGAGAACAAGACCTATCAGTGGGGCACCATGGAAGGGGGCTCGATCCGCGGTTATTTCGCCATCCGCATGAAATCCGACGTCTTGACCCAGGAAATGCGCGGCGGCATCCCGACCGAGGAAAAATACTGCGTGCGCCCGGGGCGCTGGTGCGGGTTGATCCTGCTGACCTCGATCGAGACCGGCGAGCCGCTGGCCTTTCTCAATGACGGCATCCTCCAGCATATGCGGGTCGGCGCCGATGGCGGCATCGGCGCCAAGTTCATGTCCCGCGAAGATGCCGAGGTGATCGGCATGCTGGGTTCCGGCGGTATGTCGCGCAGCAATATGGAAGCGATCACCTGCGTGCGCGACATCAAGAAACTTCAGGTCTTCAGCCCGACTAAGGCCAACCGCGAAGCCTTCGCCGCGGAAATGCGCGCCAAATACGGGATCGAGGTGGTGGTCTGTGATGCGCCGGAGCAGGTCTATCGCGGCGCCGACATCCTCGCCGCGCTCACCGATGCGACCGAGCCGGTCACCGACGGCGCCTGCCTGGAGCCCGGCACCCATATCATCGTCATCGGCGGTTCCGGCGCGCCCGACGATGCCTCCATCGCCAAGATCGACGTGAGCTTGCGTTTCGGCAATGCGCCCCAGCCCTGGGGTCTGGAGGAATTCGGCAGGGCCAAGTCACGGCTGACCTACGCCGCCATGACCGAGGAGGTCGCCAAAAAATACATGTCGCCGGACGCCAAGCGCGGCGGGCGCGGCGCCGTGGCCGAAGACCGGGTGGTGTGGCTTGCCGACATCCTGGAAGGCCGTGCCAAAGGGCGGACCGGCGACGACCAGATCACCTATTCCGAACGCGGCAATCTGCAAGGGGCCCAGTTCCACGCGGTCGCCGGGCGCGCCTATGAATGCGCGCGCAAGGCGGGCCTCGGTCACGAAATTCCGACGGAATGGCTGCTGCAGGACATCAGGGATTAACGGGGTTGGCCCGCGCGGCGCCGCCCATCATCGGACAGCATAAAGGTTGAGGTCATGACACTCTTCATCGACAACGACGTGGTCGCCCTGGTTTTGTCCATGGAGGACACGATTGCGGCGCTGGAGGAATCCTATCGCCAGCTGGTGAGCAAGGACTCGGTCTGCCGCCCCCGGGTCGACATCCAGATTCCCACCTCCGACAAAAACAAGATCTATCAGTGGGGCACCATGGAGGGCGGCTCGAGGTCCGGCTATTTCGGCATCCGCATGAAATCCGACGTGATCTATGAGAGCGAATACAACGGCGCCATCACCCAGGAAAAATACTGCATGAAGCCGGGCCTGTTCTGCGGTCTGATCCTGATCACCTCGACCGAGAACGGCGAGCCGCTGGCCTTCATCAACGACGGCGTGCTCCAGCACATGCGGGTCGCCGGCGACGGCGGCATCGGCGTCAAATACATGAGCCGCGAGGATTCCGAAGTGGTCGGCATGCTGGGCTCCGGCGGCATGTCCCGCACCCATATGGAAGCCTTCATGTGCGTGCGCGACATCAAGAAGCTCCAGGTCTATTCGCCGACCCCGGCCAATCGCGAGAAATTCGGGGAAGAGATGCGCGCCAAATACGGCATCGAGGTCGTGGTCTGCGACAACCCGCGCGACATCTACCGCGGCGCCGACATCGTCGCGGCACTGACCGATTCGGCGGTCGGCGTGTTGAACGGCGAGTGGCTGGAAGAGGGCACCCATGTGGTCTCCATCGGCGGCGGCAGCGGCAAGGCCGACGACAAGACATTGGAAAAGACCGACGTCTATTTCCGTTTCGGCGACGCGCCGGCGCCGTGGGGGGAACCCGACATGGCCCTGGATGACGAATACATCACCTACGCGGCCAAGGCCCCGGACGACAGCGGCTTCAAGATGAAACGCTTCGGCCGGCGCGGCCATGGGGCCGCGCTGCCCGACCGCATGATCACCTTCCAGGACATCATCGAGGGCACCAACCGGGGCCGCACCTCGGCCGCGCAGATCACCTATTCGGAACGCGGCAACCTGCAGGGCGCCCAGTTCTGGGCGGTCGGCGGCGTGGTGTACGAGAAGGCCAAGGCGGCCGGTCTTGGCAACGAGGTGCCCACGGAATGGTTCATCCAGGACGTACGGGACTAGCTCCAGGCGAATCTGGGGCAGCCAGCCGAAATCCGCCGGCCCAA
>JAHEKA010000269.1 GCA_024638585.1 Rhodospirillales bacterium | reverse complement strand
GTCCCCGGCCTTGACGCTCGTCCGACGCCCCGCAATGGCAAATCTCCGGCCCCGGCGAAGCACTTCCAGAATCGAAGCGTCGAATTCCTCGGCTTGCTGATCAAGTTCCCGAAGTGCCTTGCCGATGGAGGCGCTGTCCTCAGGTACCCGCGCCTCACTGACATAGTTTTCGATGCCGATGGCCTCGCTGGTGGAGGGTGCCGTGCGACGGGCCTCGGGCACCAGGCGCCATCCGATGAGGGCCACAAAGGCGATGCCTGCAACTGCGACCGCCGCCCCGACAGGAGTGAAATCGAACATTCCGAAAGGCTGTCCCGCGACGTCCTCACGGGCGGTAGCAATGATGATATTGGGCGGCGTGCCGATCAGGGTCATCAGGCCACCGAGGATCGAGCCGAAAGACAGAGGCATCAGGACCTGGGCCGGGGAGCGCTTGACCTGTTTCGCCGAGGCGATGGCCGCCGGCATCAGGAGGGCCAGGGCGCCCACGTTGTTCATCACCGCCGACAGCATGGCGCCGACCGAGGATAGGACGCCGATATGTGCTTCGGGCCGCTCCAGGGGCGGCATCAAGTGCTTGGAGACCAGGTCGACGGCGCCGGCGTTCTGCAGGCCCCGGCCGATGATCAGGACCAGGGCGACCGTGACGGTGGCCGGATGGCCGAAGCCCGCGAACATCTCTCGCGCCGGCACGAGGCCCAGCATGGTAGCGACCACTAGGCCAACAAAGGCGACCATATCGTAGCGCCACCGGCCCGATAGGAAGAGTCCCAATACGGCAACGAGCAGGGCGGTGATGAGGATTTGGTCCAGGGTCATGGCGGCTCCGATTGCGCCTTGGCGGGCGGTGCCGGCCGGCACCGGGACCGCAGTCTAATCGATCCGCACGAAAAGGCCATGGCCGCCGCCGCCTCGGGCGGCTATGAAAGAATGTCAGTGCCGGCGGTGGCGGATGCCGATGGCGGCGCGGCGGGCGGCGGCCAACAAGGACAGGATCACGATGGTCCCTGGGGAGGCGTTTGAACAGGCATGACGGTGCTCGGCTTTGAGGCGCTCTGTGATTTTTCCGCCGAGGTGCTCGCCCATTACGGCGTGCCCGAATCGGATGCCCGTCTGTTTGCCGACAGCCTGGTGCAGGCCGATTCCTGGGGGCACCAGTCCCATGGGGTCCTGCGGCTTTCCTGGTATGCCGCCCGGCTGGCGTCCGGCGTCATGCGGGCCATAACCGTGCCCGAGGTCATCTCGGACCACGGCGCCGTCGAAGTGATCGACGGGCGGGACGGGATCGGCCAGGTGCTGGCGGCCCGGGCCATGGAGGACGCCGTCGCCCGGGCCAAACAGTCCGGCATCGGCGCGGTGGCGGTGCGCAATTCCAACCATTTCGGCACGGCCATGTATTTCACGCGCATGGCGGCGGCGGCCGATTGCATCGGCGTGCTGACCACCAATGCCAGCCCCGCCATGGCACCCTGGGGCGGGACGGAAAAGCGGGTGGGCAACAATCCGTGGTCCATCGCCGCGCCCGGCGGCCCGCTCGGACCCGTGGTTCTGGACATCGCCAACACTGCCGTCGCCCGGGGCAAGCTATACCTTGCGAAACAGCGGGGCGAGGGTATCCCCGAGGGTTGGGCCATGGACGGCACCGGCAGGCCGACCAACGACCCTGCGGCGGGGATCGCCGGCCTCATCCTGCCCATGGGCGGGCACAAGGGCTATGCCATATCGGTGATGATGGACGTGCTGTCAGGCGTTTTGGCGGGCAGCGGGTTCCTGGACGGCGTTGCCGGTCCCTATCAGGCCGAGCGGCGAAGCGGTGCGGGCCATCTGGCCGTGGCCCTGGATATCGCCGCGTTCCGCCCGTTCGATGAATTCCTTGCCGATATGGCGCGGTTGATCGCCGACCTCAAATCGGTGCCCCCGGCGAAGGGGTCGGAGGGCGTATTCTATCCCGGCGAGATCGAAACCCTGAACGATGCCGAAAACCGCCGCACCGGTGTCGTCCTACCGGATGACACGGTGGCGGACCTCAAGGGGCTTGCGGAGCGCATCGGGATCGCGGCGTCTCTATTCGACTGAATGCAGGTGTTGCGGCCTAGAGACCGTAATACCAGGGGATCAGCAGGGTGAAGGCCAGCCACATGACCAGCACCAGCGGACCGCCGGTGCGAACGAAGTCGGCGAAGGTGTAATAGCCCGGGCCCATCACCAGCAGATTGGTCTGATAGCCGATCGGGGTGGCGAAGGCGCAGTTGGCACCGAACAGGACGGCCAGGACGAAGGGAAGGGGATCGGTGCCCAGCCCCTGGGCAAGGCCGATGGCGATGGGCGTGAACAGCACCGCCGTGGCGTTGTTTGAGAGCAGGTTGGTCATCACCGCCACCCCCAGGAACAGGATGGAAAGCAGAACGGCAGGACCGGAGTCGGCCAGCGCGCCGATCAAGCCATCGGCGATCAGGGCGGCACCGCCGGTATGGGTCAGCGCCTGACCCAGGGCGAGGGATGCACCGACCAGCAGGAAGATGCGGCGATCCACCGCCTTGACCGCCTGGCGCAGGGTCAGCACATGGGTCGTCACCATCAGCGCGATGCCGGCGAAAGCGGCGACGGCGATCGGCAGGATGCCCGCCGCCGCGCTCACCACGGTGGCGGCGAAGATGACGCCCGCCAGTTGGGCCAGATGAGGCGCGGGCAGGCTCTGGGCGGAGCCGTCCATGACCACGAAGTCGTGCGATGCCCGGACGCGGTCGAGGTCCTCCCGGGAGCCCTGGATCACCAGGATGTCGCCGGGGCGCATGCGGAGATCCGTGATGCCCTTGCGAATCACGTGGGCGCGCCGTTCGACCCCCAGCACCAGACAGCCGAAATTGGCGTGGAAGCCCGCCTCCTTGAGGGTTCCTCCCTCGAATCGGGAGCCCGGCGCCACCATCACCTCCGCCAGCATCTGATCCGCCCCGCGCCGGGCCTTAGCCTCTACATCGTCGGCGGGAAGGTCCTCGTCGCTGACGGCAAAATGCAGATGGGGATAGGTCGTCTGGGCCTGGGCCAAGGCTTCCAGGGTTGCCAGGATCACCAGGGTATCCCCCGGCCGCGTGACGATGCCGTCATAGGGCGGCGAAAAAGCCTGTTCTTCACGCTGCAAAAGGATGACCCGGCTACCGGATATCCCTAGGAGGTCGCCGCTTACCTCGTTGCCGACCAGCTTGGAGGATTCGCCCACCGTCAACTGGGCAATGTAGCGGCGGTTGGGGCTTTCCGTGATCTCCCCCATCGGAGAAGATCTGTCTTTCAACAGCCGTGGTCCTATGAAGACGAGGTAGGCGATACCGACAGCGGCCAGTCCCAGTCCCGGAATGGTGAACTCGAAGAAGCCGAGCGGCCTGCCGGTGAGCTGTTCCATGGTGCCCGAGATCAGAAGATTGGTCGAAGAGCCGATCAACGTGGTCATCCCGGCCATGATGGCGATGAAGGAAAGCGGCATCATCAACCGGCTGGCGGCGATCCCGTGCTGGCGCACCACTGATTCAAGGATCGGGATAAACATGATCACGACCGGGGTGTTGTTGAGAAACGCCCCGGAAATCAGGACCGTTGCAAAGGTCAGGAGGATCGCAGCGGGTCCGCTGTCTCCAGTGACCCGAAGAATAAACCGCACCAACCAGTCCAATGCGCCGGTTCGGGCCAATCCCTCGCCGACGATCAATAGGCAGACCACGGCGATCAGAGCTGGGTTTGCGAATCCGCGCAACAGCAGAGCGGCATTTATTTTTTCGTGTCCAGCCTGTGGCGTCAGCGGCGCCAATTCGAAGACCAACATCAATACGGCCAGAATGACGATGGAGGTACGCTCGATACTAAGCCGCTCCGTCGCATAGAGAATCACGGCCAACACAATCAATATCAGGGTTGCCGCAATGTGAAAGTCTGGAGTGTGCAATTCGATCATCAATGTCACGGAATCGTTAGGGAGAGCGCGCCTTACGCCTGTCTCAGACAGCGGGTCCCGTGCGCGCGGACCCGCGAACTGTAGGGAATGTCCGCCGGTGATAACAGCTAAACAAGTAACGGCCCAGGGTATGGGGTAGATCCCCTAGTTGATGTCCAATCGCCGTAATTGGGAATCGAAATGCCGCGTCTCGACCCGATTCGATTAGTTGCAATGCGGCACAAACGCATTCCATCGGTAACCTTTCCTTAACCATCAAGATTTAGAACACGTCACGTTTTGTTGCTTTTTTGCCCGAATGTCCGGGCGCGATCATGATCAAATAACCGAAAGGATTTGTACGATGGCTGCAAGGTCAACGACTAGGAAGAAGCCGAGCACGGCGCGTAAACCGAAGCTGAAACCGGCTTCGACCCGCCGTTCCCGCGCGAAGACCACGACCCGGTCTCGCACCGCGGTCCGCAAGACCGCCGCGAAGAAGGCCGCGCCGAAGAGGAAGGCTCCTGCCCGGAAGCCGGCGGCGAAGAAGACCGCGGCGAAGAAGATCGTCCGTAAGGCCGTGCG
>JAHEKA010000268.1 GCA_024638585.1 Rhodospirillales bacterium | reverse complement strand
ATCGCGGTGCTGCGCGAGATCGGCGTCGACACCGGCGGGTCCAACGTGCAGTTCGCGGTCAATCCCGAGGACGGCCGCCTGGTGGTGATCGAGATGAACCCCCGGGTTTCGCGCTCCTCGGCATTGGCGTCCAAGGCGACCGGGTTCCCCATCGCCAAGGTGGCGGCCAAGCTGGCGGTGGGCTATACGCTGGACGAGCTCTCCAACGACATCACCGGGGTAACGCCGGCCTCCTTCGAGCCCACCATCGACTATGTCGTGACCAAGGTGCCCCGTTTCACCTTTGAAAAATTCCCCGGTACCGAGGCGACGCTGACCACCTCCATGAAATCGGTGGGCGAGGCCATGGCCATCGGCCGCACCTTCGGCGAGTCGCTGCAAAAGGCACTGCGGTCGCTGGAGACCGGCTTGACCGGCCTCAACGAAGTCGAGATCCCCGGCGCCGAGAGCGAGGACCGCACCGATGCCATCCGCAAGGCGCTCGCCATCCCGGCGCCCGACCGCATCCTGGTCATCGCCCAGGCGTTTCGCGAGGGCCTCTCGGTGGAGGACGTGCGCCGCGCCTGCCGCTATGACCCCTGGTTCCTTGCCAGGATCAAGGAAATCGTGGAGGCCGAGAACACAGTCCGCAAGGACGGCCTGCCGCGCGATGCGGTCAAATTGCAGGCCCTGAAAGCACGCGGCTTTGCCGATGCCTGCCTGGCCGAGATCGCAGGCCTCAGCGAAGCACAGGTTGCCCGCGCCCGGGCGCGCGCCAAGGTGCATCCGGTCTACAAGCGCATCGACACCTGCGCCGCCGAATTCCCCTCGCTCACGCCCTACATGTATTCGACCTACGAAGGCGCGGGCCTTGCCACCGCCGCCTGCGAAGCGGACGTGTCCAAGCGCCGCAAGGTGGTGATCCTCGGCGGGGGCCCCAACCGCATCGGCCAGGGAATTGAGTTCGACTACTGCTGTGTCCATGCCGCTTACGCCATGGACGACGCGGGCTATGAATCGATCATGGTCAACTGCAACCCGGAGACCGTCTCGACCGATTACGACACCTCGGATCGGCTTTATTTCGAGCCGCTGACGGCCGAGGACGTGCTGGAGATCATCCGGGCCGAGCAGACCAAGGGCGAATTGCTCGGCGTCATCGTCCAGTTCGGCGGGCAAACGCCGCTCAAGCTCGCCAAGGCACTGGAAGCCGCCGACGTGCCGATCCTCGGGACCTCCCAGAACGCCATCGACATTGCCGAGGACCGCGACCGCTTCAAGCAGCTCTTGCGCCGGCTCAAGCTCCAGCAGCCGGAGAACGGCATCGCCACCTCGCTGGCCGGCGCCCGGCGCATCGCCAAGCGGATCGGCTATCCCGTGCTGCTGCGCCCCTCCTATGTGCTGGGCGGGCGCGCCATGGAGATCGTCCATGACGAAGCCGATCTCGAGCGCTACATGGTCCACGCGGTCAGTGCATCGGGCGACAACCCGGTGCTGGTCGACCGCTATTTGCAGGACGCCGTGGAGGTCGATGTGGACGCGCTGTCCGACGGCAACACCGTGATCGTCGCGGGCATCATGGAACATATCGAGGAGGCCGGCGTGCATTCGGGCGATTCCGCCTGCTCCCTGCCGCCCCGTTCGCTGTCCAGGCCGGTGATGAGGGAACTGAGCGCCCAGGCGGCCAGACTGGCCAAGGCGCTCAAGGTCGTCGGCCTGATGAACATCCAGTTCGCGGTCAAGAACGGCAACATCTATATCCTGGAAGTAAACCCGCGCGCTTCGCGCACCGTGCCCTTCGTCGCCAAGGCCACCGGCGTTCCCATCGCCAAGATCGCCGCGCGGGTCATGGCGGGAGAAAAGCTCAAGACCTTCGGCCTGAAACCGTTCCCGACCGGCGGCAAGCCGCCGGAGCACATCGCCGTCAAGGAATCCGTCTTCCCATTCGCCCGCTTCCCCGGCGTCGATATCATCTTGGGGCCCGAGATGAAATCCACCGGTGAGGTGATGGGTATCGGCACCGATTTCGACCGCGCCTTCGCCAAGTCCCAACTGGCCGGGGGCACCAAGGTTCCGGTGGAGGGGACCGCGTTCATTTCCGTCAAGGACCGCGACAAGCCCGCCATGGTGGAGCCGGGCAAGAAGTTGGCCGCACTTGGCTTCAAGCTGATCGCGACGCGCGGCACGGCGAAGTACCTCATGGAGGCGGGCGTCCCCTGCGGCATTATCAACAAGGTGCTGGAAGGGCGGCCGCATATCGTCGATGCCATGAAGAACGGCGAAGTGCACCTGGTGTTCAACACCACCGAGGGCGCCCAGGCCATCCGAGACAGTTTCAACATCCGGCGCACGGCGCTGTTGAACAAGATTCCCTATTACACCACCGTCGCGGGCATCTGCGCCGCCACCCAGGGAATCTCCGCCCTAAAAACAGAGGGGCTTGAAGTCCAACCCCTGCAATCCTATTTTTCAGGAAATTTTTAGGATATATTGCCATCTTAGACCGGGCCGCTGGATTGGCCCCTATTCCCCTAAACCGGCAGGACATCCAGGAGTGGCCATGACCCCCTGGGGCGGTTAGGTCCCCGGGGCGGCACAGTTCTTACTCCGAAACAGAGCGAATTTTCGACCAAAGCGGAACGTGATATGGACAAGGTTCCAATGACCAAAGGAGGCTATGAGACCCTCCTTGAAGAAGCAAAACGGCTCAAGACCAAAGAGCGCCCGGCGATCGTCAAGGCGATCGAGGAAGCACGCTCCCACGGCGATCTCTCCGAGAACGCCGAGTATCATGCCGCACGCGAGAAGCAGAGCTTCATCGAAGGCCGCCTTGCCGAACTGGAAGACAAGATTGCGCGCGCCGAGGTGATTGACGTGTCCCAGCTTTCGGGCAAAATCATCCGTTTCGGCGCCACCGTCACCGTGGCCGACGAGGACACCGACGCGGAATCCACCTACCAAATCGTCGGCGAGGACGAGGCCGACATCTCGGCCGGACGCCTGTCCGTGACCTCGCCGCTGGCCAAGGCGCTGATCGGCCGCCAGAGTGGCGATTCGGTGGACATCACCACCCCCGGTGGGGCCAAGGGCTACGAAGTGGTCAAGGTCCGCTACAAGTAATCCGCCACGGGCGGGCCGGATCCGCCGGCCCCGTCATCGCATTCTCCCGAATTTCTTAGATACGCCGGGCGGCGCCGGATCGCATCAATCCGGCGTGCCGTCGGTGACCACCGGCACGCCGGAAAGATCCTTGGAAGTGCGGATGGTCTCCAGCGTCTGCACCCGAGCGACATGGTCGGTGGAGGTGAGCTGCATGGTCAGGGCGTCGCGATGCGGCTTGTCCCGGGCGACCACTTTGAGCAGGAAGTCGCCGCCGCCCCGGATCATGTGGCATTCGCGGATTTCCGGCCAGTCCTTGACCGCGTCCTCGAACCCGGCGAGCACGTCCTGGGCCTGGGAATCGAGTCCCACGAGGGCGAAGAACATTTCGGTAAATCCCAGCGCCGCGGAATCAAGCTCGGCGTGGTAGCCGCGGATGTAACCGGAATCTTCCAGCGCGCGGACCCGGCGCAGGCAGGGCGGCGCGGAAATGCCGGCACGGCGCGCAAGCTCCACATTGGTCATGCGCCCGTCATCTTGCAGGTCGGCGAGGATCCGCCGGTCGATCTTATCCAGTCTGACCCGCTGGGCCATCGGCGAGGTCCATCGATCAATTCCGGTTGGGGGAAGGTCTCCCCAGGCGGTGGGAAGTGTAACGCGAATCGGGAATTTGGATAATATTATTTCAAAACCGACACCCGGCGGCGGCGGCGGCCGCTTGCGCCTTGCCCTGGCCCCCGGGGGTTCCTATGTTAGGCGGGCGCCCAATACCACCTGACAATTTCACACCGCGACACCATCATGACCGATACTCCCCACGCCAAGGTCCTTATCCTCGGTTCGGGCCCGGCGGGCCTCACTGCCGGCATTTATGCCGCCCGCGCCAACCTTAGCCCCACCATGATCGCCGGTCTCCAACCCGGGGGCCAGATGACCATCACCACCGATGTCGAGAATTATCCCGGGTTCGCCGATGCGATCCAGGGTCCCTGGCTAATGGAGCAGATGCAGGCCCAGGCCCAGAACGTCGGCACGGAGTTCGTCTCCGACACCATCGTGTCAGTTGACTTCTCGAATCGCCCGTTCACATGCACGGGCGATTCCGGACGGGTCTATACCGGCGACACGGTGATCGTATCGACCGGCGCCACCGCCCGCTGGCTGGGCCTGGACTCTGAAGAAAAATTCAAGGGGTTCGGGGTGTCCGCCTGCGCCACCTGCGATGGATTTTTTTACCGCAGCAAGGAGGTCTGCGTCATCGGTGGCGGCAACACGGCGGTGGAAGAGGCGATCTATCTGACCAACCACGCGGACAAGGTTACCCTGATCCATCGCCGCGATGAATTGCGTGCGGAAAAGATCATGCAGGACCGCCTGATGGCGAACCCCAAGATCGATGTCATCTGGGATACCGTGTTGGAAGAAGTGATCGGCG
>JAHEKA010000267.1 GCA_024638585.1 Rhodospirillales bacterium | reverse complement strand
TCTTGCCCGGCGGATATAGGCGGACACCGCCTGGGTGATAAAATCCGCATCGCCGTTGGCGGCGCCGACGATGACGTTCAATACGCCGATGGCGGCCATGTCGCCTTGTTGACCGGGAACGTATTCGCCCGGAACCACCGCCGGAGAGTAGAACGGTATCTGATCGCAGGCAGCCTCGATTTCCCCGTTATCGTAGGCCAGCACCTTTACCGGCGTGCGTTCGCACAGTTCCGTGAAATGGGTGGACGGGATGGGGGCCTGGAACTGGGCGTCGACCTCGCCATCGGCGAGCGCGTTGCCGCCGTCAAAGGTGGAGATGAAGGCAAAATCCATGCCGTCGTCGCCCCAGCCGAACACGCCCACCATGTTGAGGGCATGCTGGGCCATGCCGGAATCCCGATGCCCTACCGCCACCTTGCGACCCCGCAACTGCGACACGGAGGTCAGTGCCGAATCCGCCCTGACCACAAAGAACAGGGGCCCGGCATTCAGGGGGGCGGCAATGGCGACGCCGACCGGCGCCGAAAATGGGGACGTGCCCTGCACCGCCCGAGGCACCCAGTTCGACGCCATGAAGCCAAGCTCCGCCTCGCCCCGGGCCACCATCTCCGCATTCATGACGCTGCCGGTGGTGGGAATGACCTCCACGTCCTTGGCGATGCCCTCCTCCACCAGGACCTGGCCGATCGCCTTGGCCTGTTCATAGAAGGTGGAGAGAAGGTCCGACGATGCGATACGAACTGTGTTCATGGCGGGCATGAAGAAGGGCGCCCCCGGCGGGAGCGCCCCTCCCTTTTTCTCCAGTTTACTTGTTGGCCTTGGCGTAAGACGTGATGGTGTCACGCACCAGTTTCGCCGTAGCTTCGCCGTCGAGATGGGCGATCGGACCGCGCCGGACCTTCTTGGCCCAGGCGATGAATTCTGGATCCAAAACCGCCTTCTTGATGGCGGCTTCCAAAGTCGCGGCGATGTTCTTGGGCGTCTTCGGTGTGGTGGCAAGGATACGAGAAAGGCCGAGATCCGCCAGTGACGGATAACCGGCTTCCACCGCGTTCTGGACACCGGGGAACTGGCTCTTGTCACGGGTCAGTTCGAGGACGGCACGCAAGTCATTCGGGCTGATGCCGCGCTTCTTGCCCTTGCCCCCGATATACTTCCGGAAGCTGCCCGCCGCCAACAGGACGACGTCGCCATCCCCGCGGATCGTGGCCAGGGCGTATTGGGCCGAGGACTTGTAGCCGGTGATGAACTTGACCTTCTTGCCGACGGTCTTCCACAGCACACCGCTCGCCATATAGGAGGTGCCGCCGCGGCCCAGTTCCGGCTGCTTGATGGGGCGCTTGAGGGCGATCAGGTCCTTCAGTGTCTTGAACTTGGAATTGCCCGAGACGGCCAGCACGTAGCCCGCCGTGGCGATGCGCCCCAACCAAGTGAACTTGGTCATGTCGTATTTGTCGGTCTTGCCGTCGATATTGTCGACCGCGTGACCCGGCAGGTTGAAGATCATGATCCGGGTCCCATTGGGTTTCGAGCGGGCGAGCTGAATCGCGGCCTTGGTCCCACGGGCACCCTGGACATTCTTGGCCACGACATTGACCTTGCCGCCGAGGTGTTTCTCGATATACGGCGCGAGTTTTCGGCTGATGGTGTCAAACCCGCCGCCGGGGCCATAGGGAATCATAAAGGTGATGTCGCGTTTGGGCGTCCAATCTGCCGCCTGGACCCCGGAGGTCATGAGTCCGGCCACGGCCAGTGCCGACACGCCCGCGGTGGAAATGATCTTCAGCATGAGACTCTCCCCAGTTTTCGCCATCCCAACGTCTCGCCGGGGGCATCTTCTCCCGCCTGTTATAGGCGATTCAGTGGTGGCAGGGAAGACGCTGGGCGGATCGTCTTTTGGCTCAATGCAGCGTGCCTGACGGCCCCGCCGGAGCCCCCTTCGGCCGGTGTTCGGTGATGCCGGCATGATGATGGACCAGTCGCCAAGCCCCCTGCTCGCGCAGGAACATGTTTGTCGCGGTCAGGAAGATCTCGCCGATGGTCTCGAAACACACGACCATGGCGGCATCGCCCATGAGGTAGACCTGTTCATCCGTGGAACAGACCGCGGGCTCGGGCGGGTTGGCCAGGATCCCCCGCCAGCTTGCCATCACATCTTCCCGCCCCGTGACCGGCGGCCAACCAGGATGGATGCAGACGACTTCCTCCTGCTCTGCCCACAGAGCGTTCATGGCGCCAAAATCCCCCTCGGCGAAGGCCCGGTAGAACGCGCTGTTTGCGGCTGATACAGCTGCCTTGTCCGCAGATAAGCTGTCACCCATGCCGTCCCCCTTTTCCGCACCGCCCTTTTCTGTTGGCGGGCGCATGTGCGGAGGATAGCATGCCCCCCCATTTCATTCCTCTTCCCAACGATGGGCGCGTCCCGCGCCGCGTTACTTTAGGATTTTCATGGCGATCAAAGAGGCTGCCGGCCTTTTTCTAAAGCGATACTGGCACTCACTGCCCGGAAATGTCCGGGGCGCCATCTGGGCCCTTATCGCAGCCTTCACCTTCATCGTCGTCCAGTCGATGACCAAGCACCTGGGCGGTAAGTTCGACAGCGTCCAGATCGCGTTCTTTCGCGCCGCCTTCGGTGGCTTGGCGGTGGCGCCTTTCCTGATAACCCGGGGTCTCGATGGCCTCAGAACGGAGAACCTGGGCTACCACGTTGGCCGCGGCGTCTTCGGCGCCATGGCGTTGTTCCTGATGGTGGTTTCAATCCTGCACATGCCCCTGGCCGAGGTGACGGTCATCGGCTTCACCCGCGCCTTCTTCCTGATCGTGCTGGCGGTGCTTTTCCTGGACGAAAAAGTGCGCTGGCGGCGCTGGTCCGCCACGGTGGTGGGTTTCGGCGGCGTCACACTCATGCTGCGCCCGGGGGACGAGGCGTTCCAATTGGCGGCGCTCGCGGCGCTTGCCGCGTCCTTCTGCTTCGCCGCCGCCCATGTCTGCATCAAGAAATGCACGACCAAGAACGACCACCCCCTGACGGTGCAGAGCTGGTACTGGCTGATCGCCACCGGCCTGACCCTCTTCCCCGCGCTCTGGTACTGGGTGACGCCGACCTGGGAGGAGCTGTTGTTCCTGGTGCTCCTGGGAGTTCTCTCAGGCATCGCCCAGGCCTTCTGGGCCTATGCGCTGAGCGCCGGTGAGGCGACTTTCATCAGCCCCTTCGACTTCACCCGCCTGATCTGGGCCGGGCTTGCCGGGGTCATCATCTTCGGTGAGGAGATCTTGCTCGTGACCATCCTGGGCGCGGCGGTGATCATCGGCTCCAACCTCTACATCGCCCGCCGCCAGGCTGTAGAGAACAGGCGCGCCCGGGCGGCAGGCAAATCCGACGCCTAGACCGTCTCAGGGAGCGATGACCCGCACCGGTGCGCCCTTGAGAAAGGCGTCGATGTCCTCGATCACGTCGGGGCAGTAGCACTGATAGTTCTCGAGCGCCGTGTAGCCCAGATGCGGCGTCGGCACGATACCGGACAGCGTCCGGTAGGGGTGATCGTCGGGCAACGGTTCGATATCAAAGACATCCAATCCGGCGCCTGCGATCCGGCCCGAGGTGACGGCGTCGATCAAGGGGGCCTCTTCCACGATGGGCCCGCGCGAGGTGTTGATCAGGTAGGCGCTGTCCTTCATGTGGGAAAGCTCCGCCGCACCGATCAGGCCGCGGCTTGAATCGGTGAGCGGCACGTGGATGGTGACGACGTCCGCCTCTGCCATCAACGCTTCCAGGCTGTCCGCCAGCCGCGCGCCTTGCTCGGCGCATTGTTCGGCGGTCAGGCTCCGGCTCCAGGCGAGGATCTCCATGTCGAACCCTTTGCCGATCTTGGCGACGGCTTTGCCCTGGCGACCGAGCCCGATAATGCCGAGCGTCTTACCCATGACCCCTTCGCCCAGGCCGACCTGCCATCCTCCTTCGCGGATCGATTGGACCTGGTCCGGGATGTTGCGCATGACGCAGAGGATCAGTGCGAAGGTCAGCTCGGCCGTCGAGTTGCCCGACCCGCCGGTGCCGCAGACCGTGATCCCCTGTGCCTCGGCGGTCTTAAGATCGATGCTGCGGTTGCGCATGCCCGCGGTGATCAAGAGCTTCAGGTTGGGGAGGCGCTCCAGCACCTCTTTGGGGAACTTGCTGCGCTCGCGGATCACGAAGACGATGTCGAAGGGCTCGAGCCGTTCGACGAGGGCGCCGGGGTCCTCCAGGTGATCGTTATAGGCGGTGACATCGACCCGGTCTTCGATCTGCGACCAGTCGCCGATCGATTTCACGACGTTCTGGAAATCATCGAGAATGGCAAGGCGCATGACGCTTATCCCCTGCTAGGCGTTAAATGAAGGAGGACGGGGCGGGGACCCTCGGGCACCACCCGCGCACCGATTTGGCTAAAGGGCTAGTCGTCTGAGATATCGATCCAGTTGCCGTCGGGATCGGCCATCTGGAATTTACCCAGCGCGCTTTCGACGAAATGTTCCTTGCGGATTTCTGCTTCCTTGCTGCCGCCGAGC
>JAHEKA010000266.1 GCA_024638585.1 Rhodospirillales bacterium | reverse complement strand
GGGCGGCGGCATGAATCCAGGAGCCGAGCACGTTATTCCCGTCCCCTACCCAGGCGATGGTTTTGCCGGCGATCGGGCCCTTGATCTCCTCGAAGGTCATGATGTCGGCCATGATCTGGCAGGGGTGGCTCTGGTCGGTCAAGCCATTGATCACCGGAACGGTAGCGTATTCCGCCATTTCCAAAAGGCTCGCCTCGCTGAGCGTCCGGAACATGATGACGTCGACATAGCGGTTGAGGACGCGCGTGGTGTCGGCGATAGTCTCGCCCCGCCCAAGTTGAGAACCCTGTGAATCGAGGATGGTGACGTGACCGCCCATCTGGGCCATGCCCACCTCGAACGACACCCGGGTCCGGGTCGAAGGTTTCTCGAACACCAGGGCAAGGGTCTTGCCTGCGCCGGGGCGCTCACCACCGGGCGCGGCCTCCCCCCGCTTATAGGCATGGGCGAGTTCCAGCATGTCGCGCAGGTCCGACGCGGCGAACCGGTCGATATCCAAGAAATGCTTCACGGACCCGGCCCCGATCCCGCGCTTGGCCGCGGACGAGGCGTCGGACGTCATGGTCATGTCCCTTCCCCCAGTTTCCCAAGTTGCGCGCAACTCTCGTCGATGATCCCAAGCGCCGCGTCGATTTCCGTTTCCCCGCTGATCAGGGGCGGCAGCAGGCGGACCACGTTGCCACCGCCCACCACCGTCAACAGGCCGTTCTCGCGCAGCTTGCCGATCAGCGGCTTAGGATCGGCCGTGCACGCCAAGCCCACCATCAGGCCACGGCCCCGGACGCCCGCCAAGACGCCCGGATGGCCGGCGACGATGCGCTCCAATCCAGACATCAGCCGCACGCCCATGGCTTCCACATGATCCAGGAACCCGTCCTCCAAGATCACATCCAGGACCGCGTTGCCGACGGCCATGGCCAGCGGGTTGCCGCCGTAGGTGGATCCGTGGGACCCCGGGACCATCCCCTTGGCCGCGTCTTGCGTCGCCAGGCAGCAACCCACCGGGAACCCGCTGCCGATGCCCTTGGCCACGGCCATCACGTCGGGGGCCACGCCGGCCCATTCATGGGCAAACAGCTTGCCGGTCCGCCCCATGCCGCATTGTACCTCGTCGAAGAAGAGCAGCAGGCCGTATTCATCAGCGATGTCACGCAGGCCATGCAGGTAATCCTCCTCCGCAGGGCGAATGCCACCCTCGCCTTGGATCGGCTCGATCAGGATGGCTGCGGTCTCATCGCCGATAGCCGCCCGGGTTTCGTTGAGGTTGCCGAAGGCGACGTGATCGAACCCGTCGACCGCCGGCTCGAACCCTTTGAGCAGCTTGTCCTGTCCGCCCGCCGAGATCGTCGCCATGGTGCGGCCGTGGAAGGCCTGATTGGCGCAGATGATGCGGTAGCGTCCGGCATCGCCGGCGGCATCGAAATGAGCGCGCACGGTCTTGATGCCGCACTCCACGGCCTCAGCGCCGGAGTTGGTGAAAAAGACGTTGTCGGCGAAGGTATTGGCCACCAGCCGCTCGGCCAGGCGCTCCTGACCGGGGATATAGAACATGTTCGACGTATGCCAGAGCTTTTCCGCCTGGTCCGCGAGGGCTGCCACCAGCCTCGGGTGCGCGTGGCCCAAGGACGTGACGCCGATGCCCGAGGTGAAGTCCAGGTAACGCGCGCCATCATTGGTGAAGAGGTAAGCCCCCTCCCCCCGATCAAAGGCGATGTCGACGCGCCCATAGGTGGGCATGACTGCGGAATTCACGATGCCTCTCCTACACTGCCGAACCCGGGGCAAAAAACCCCGATCCGGCTCCCCATCATCAAGGGCTCGTGCGGAAAAAGCCGTGAGTATCCATAGACCGGGGACCCCTGTCAACGCCCGGAATCCCTGGGTCCGGACAGGGACCTGTCGTGGTCCCAATCGATATCCCGTCTGGAACATCGCCCGGCACAGCGCGCCCAGGTTCAGGTTGTCGACGCGGAACTGACAGGCAACGCCCCTTCCCGTGGCGGGCACCGTCGCAGCGCAAGCCGGTTATCCTGAGGAGTAAGAGACCCAAACGGGCAAATGCCTCCCAAGCGCCGGGCCGCCGCTCGGTCGAATGGAAGGTGCCCGGCGGGAAGGCCTCTGGCGCAGGATCGGGAATCCGATTAGGCCGGGGCGAATTTCTATAAGCGTTTAATTTCAGGATGTTATAGACCCCAGATTGCAGATTCCGCCCAACGAGCGTATCTTTCATTGCAGTAACGGTAAGCTGTTTTGGGCCACGGTCCCATGAAACGACTTCTGATTTCTCTTGGCCTTCTTATTCCCCTGGCGCTGTCGGCGGCACCGGTCCGGGCGGCAATGCCCGCGGCATCGCCCGATGCGCTCCTGTCTCTTGCCGACAAGCGGCATCAGGAACAGGCGGTACAGAACGCGCTGGAGTTCAACAGGATCGGTCAGGCAACGATCTGGGAGAATCCCAGGACCGGCCACAGGGGACGCGTCACGCCGACCCTGACATACCGCAGTTCAACCGGCCAGGATTGCCGCAAGTTCGACCGGGTGCTGACCATCGACGGCAAGCACGCCCAAGGCTGGGGCACGCGCTGCCGCACGCCCGGCGGCGTTTGGCAGCAGCCCTTCGCGCCGCGCCGGGTCTACACCCACAGGCCCTACCCCTATTACCGGCCCTATCCCTATTATCGTCCCTATCCGTATTACTGGCCGGTGTCGTTCCACCTGTTCTACCGGACCGGCCACCACGGGCATCACCGTCATTACCGGCACCGCTCCCACCGTCGACACCATCATCGACACCACCGGCGCGGCCACCGGTCCCGCCGCCGTTGACGCGACCGGCCACGTCCAGGACCAAGCGCAACCCCCGCAAGGTCAGCAAGCAGCACCTTGAAAACGTGGCGCTTTGGTACCTTGCCCGGTACCAGGCTTCGGCCCGGTCCCTGGAGCGGGTGCTGATGCGCCGGGTGACGCGCTCGGCCGAGTACCACGACACCGATGTGGAAGACGGCCGGGCGCTGGTCGCCGACCTGATCGCGCGCTACCGGCACGCAGGATTGCTGGATGATGCCGCCTATGCTCGGGCCCGGGCGTCAAGCCTGCATGCACGCGGCATCTCGCTTCGCGTGATCGCCGGCCGGCTGCGCGAGAAGGGCGTGGGCGAAGCGGAGATCGAGGATGCCTTGGCGGCGATCGCCGAAGAGGCAGGCGAGGGCAGCCCGGACCTGGCCGCCGCGCGGCACACCGCGCGGCGCCGGCGGCTCGGTCCCTGGCGCAATCGTGAAGAACGCGCGGCGCGGCGCGAAAAAGACCTGGCTTCACTGGCCCGCGCCGGATTCTCCTACGACGTGGCGAAACAGGTGATCGACGCAGAAGACCCGGTCTGAAAGCCGCAGCAGGCCCCAGGCCTAACCGTCGCCTTCTCCGTCCTCGATATTGGCGGACGAGGACCGGGGCCGCGCCGTCGGCCTGGCGCGGGGGGCGGCATCCGGCGCCGCGTCCGGCTTTTCGGGTGCGTCCTTGTCCGACTTGTCCTTTGCCGCAGCATCGACCATCGCGATATGGGCGGGCGGCGCATCGCCCTTTTGGTCCACCCCGAAGTAGATGGTCTGGTGGGGGAAGGGGATCTCGATCCCTTCGGCATCAAAGCGCGCCTTCATGCGGCGGTTGAATTCGCGCCCCACGGCCCATTGGCGGATCGGCGGCACCACCTTGATGCGTGCCTTGATGATGATGGCGGAATCGCCGAACTTGTCGAGGCCGAGCACCTCCAGGGGCTGGTCCATCATGGCACCCCAATCCGGATCGTCCTTCAGCTCCTGGCCGATATCCCTAAGCACATCCATGACGTGATCGATGTCTTCCCGGTAGGCGACCCCCACTTCGAACACGTAGTAGGAGAAGCCTTTGGTCATGTTGAGGATCGTCTTCACCTCGGAAAACGGCAGGGTATGAACGTTGCCCGACAGGTCGCGCAGGACCACGGATCGGATTGAGATACCCTCCACTACGCCAGAATGATCGGCATCGAAGCGCACCACGTCGCCGACAGCCAAGGTGTCCTCTATCAGCATGAACAGACCGGTGATGACGTCCTGAACCAGCTTCTGCGATCCGAAACCGATGGCGAGGCCGATGACACCGGCACCGGCCAGCAGCGGCCCGATGTTGAAGCCCACTTCCGACAGCACCGACAACACGACGATGACGGAGATCACGATCAGGGCGGTGGTCCGCATCAAGGGCAGCAGTGTCCGCGCCCGGGCAGCGCCGCTGACGCCGTCCATGCCCTCGAGGTAGCGGCCAATGGCGAAGCTGACGATCTCCCATACGATGACGCCGATCAGCAGGATGAACGCCACCGTGACCGCGCGACGCAGGAACAGGGTTCCGGCATCGGAGGCCAGCCAGCCCAGGGTATCGATCCCCCAAACGTCGAGCACCGCCAGCACCGCACCGATATAAACGACCCAGGACAGGATGCCCTTGAGCACCGGGACATAGCGGTTGACCCGTGCCTGTAACCCGGGATACCGCACATCCAGTTCTGAGCCGA
>JAHEKA010000265.1 GCA_024638585.1 Rhodospirillales bacterium | reverse complement strand
CACCGACATCTGGCCGATGGCACTCTCCATCGCCTTGCTCAACGTCATCACATTATTTTTCTACCGGTTCTGGGGCCGCACCCGGGTGCGTCAATATCTTTGGGCACGAACCACCTTGTTTGGCGACCGCTTCGCCTACACCGGCACGGGCAAGGAGATGTTCATCGGCTTCCTGATCGTCTTTTTCCTGATCATCCTGCCGATCATCGGACTGTCGACCTTCGTCTCCTTCAAGTGGCCGAACGACATGGTGGTTCAGATCGTCTACGTCTATTCGCTCGCCGCCGTGACCTATTTCCTATTCTACATGGCCTCCTACCGGGCGCTGCGCTACCGCCTCAGCCGCACCAACTGGCGGGGCATTCGCGGCACACAGGCGGGGTCGTCCCTGGTTTATGCCTTGAAAGCCATGGGCTGGCTGATCCTGACCGCGCTCAGCATGGGCCTGACCTATCCGATCCAGCGGGTCTCGCTCACCGGTCTCAAATTCAACAACGCCTGGTTCGGCGATCGCCGTTTCACCTTTGACAGCGCCGGCCGCTCGGCCCAACTTTATGGCCCCTTCATGCGGGCCTGGGCCGGGTTCATCTTCAAACCCCTGATCATCGTCATCCCGGTGATCCTACTGATCGCCCTCCTCTTCGGGCTTGCGAAGCAGGACGGGCGGACCGAAATTCCGGCCGCGCAAGCGAATATCATGACCGCCCTCATGGTGGTCATGTGGGTCCTGGTGGCGCTCGGCTGGCTCAGGACCTATGCCCGCTACAAGGTGCGCGAAGCCGCCATCATGGCGCCCTGGGTGGGATTCGGAAGTTTGCGTTTCACGTTCAACGCCGATCACAAGTCACTGTTTCGCCTGCTTTTCGGCAACATCCTTTTGACCTTCCTGACCCTGGGATTCGCGCGCCCCATCGCCCAGAAGCGAAGCGCTCGGTTCATCGCCGATCACCTGCGGATCCAGGGGGAACCTGACCTGGAAACCCTCGCCCAGAATCCGGAGAGCGCACCCGGACTGGGCGAAGGTCTGGCGGACGCGTTCGATGCTGGGTCCATCTGACAGCCGGGTCCGCCGGCCCCACGGCACGTTCTTCGACGGGAAAACCGCTGAGGCGCAACCCGTCAGCATCAACGTGCTGTCCAACGGCCTGCAGCTCTATGGGGAACGGGCCCAATCCCACGGATCCTGGTCCTTCGAGGGGCTGCGGGCACAACCGGGCCTCTCTTCGGGTGCCGAGGCCCATTTCATGCACGCGGCGCATCCCGACGCCCGGTTGGTGATCACCGACACAAGCGTGCTTGCACAAATCAAGACCCTGGCCCCCGGCGCCCTGGCCCGGCGCGGCCCCCGGGGCGGGCTGCTGCGGCTGCTCGCCATGGCGGTGCTGATCGTCGCCTTGCTGGCCGGCATCGTCTTCGTGGTCGTGCCCCGCGGCGCCGGTGTCATCGCCGGGGCGATCCCCAAACAGTGGGAGAACGAATGGGGCAAAGGCATCGCCCAGCAGTTCGCCGGCCAGAACAAGCTGTGTTCGGGAAAATCCGGCCGCGCCGCCCTGGATGCGCTGACCGCACGCCTGCTCGACACCGAAGCCGCGCGGAACAGCGGCTATAGCTTCACTTTTTCGGTGATCGATACCAAGTCCGAGAATGCCTTTGCCACCCTGGGCGGCCAGGTGGTCGTATTCTCCAAGCTCATCAAGGAGATGAAGGGGCCCGACGAATTGGCCGGCGTGCTGGCCCACGAAATCGGCCATGTGACCGCGCGCCACCCCCTGACGGGCTTCGTGGAAGCCGCCTTCACCATGATGTTCGCCGGCCTGTTCGGCGGCGGCTCGTCGGACATGGGGGGCAGCATGGCGACCCTGGGGGGCGTGCTCGCGGTCACCTCCTACAGCCGCGCCAAGGAGGTGGAGGCCGATGAGATCGGCGCCCGAATCCTGAACCAGGCCGGCATCCGCTTGGACGGCCTGGCGGATTTCTTCGAGCGCCTGCAGCGCAGCGCCAAAGGCACCAATTCCAAGGCCCTGGCCTTGTTTTCCACGCATCCGGCATTGGGGGAGCGGGCCGCGCAAATCCGCGAAATGGGCGACGCGGGGACTACGTCTCGCCCCGCCTTGACCCCGGCCCAATGGCAGGCACTCAAAGGCATCTGCGGCTGACGCAACCCAGCCGCCCGCAATCACTGCTGGCCCCGGCGGCGCTTTGCCCATATATAAGCGCGGCATCCCGCGACCCATAGGCGCGGCGTCCCATAACGGTAGGCACAGCTTTCAACCGATCGGTCCCCGGTTTCCATGGATATCCGAAACATCGCCATCATTGCCCATGTCGATCACGGCAAGACCACCCTGGTCGATTGCCTGCTGCGCGAATCCGGCACCTTCCGCTCCGGCCAGCAGGTCGCCGAGCGGGCGCTCGATTCCGGCGATATCGAGCGCGAGCGGGGCATCACGATCCTGGCCAAATGCACCTCCATTGCCTGGAACGACACCCGCATCAACATCGTCGATACCCCGGGCCACGCCGATTTCGGCGGCGAGGTCGAACGCGTCCTTTCCATGGTGGACGGCGTGCTGGTCCTGGTGGACGCCGCCGAAGGCCCCATGCCGCAGACCAAGTTCGTGCTCGGCAAGGCGCTGACCCTGGGGCTCAAACCGATCGTCGTGGTCAACAAGATCGACCGCCCCGACGCCCGCCCCTATGAGGTCCAGGACGAGATGTTCGACCTGATGGCGGCGCTCGGCGCCGACGAACGCCAGCTCGACTTCCCCACCCTGTTCGCCTCGGCCAAGCAAGGCTGGGCCGCGGCGGAGCCCGATGGGCCGAAGGAAGCCATGGCGCCGCTTCTCGATCTGGTGCTGACCCACGTGCCGGCGCCCGAGGTCGAAGCCGACGCCGCCTTCCGCATGCTGGTGACGACGCTGGAATACGACCCCTATCTTGGGCGCATCCTGACCGGCCGCGTGCAAGGCGGTACGGCCAAGGTGAATGCCCCGATTCGCGCGCTCGACCGCGAGGGCGGCGTCATCGAGGTCGGGCGCATCGTTCAGTTGCTGGCCTTCCGGGGGCTGGAACGCAAGCCGGTCGAGGCGGCGGAGGCCGGCGACATCGTCGCCATCGCCGGACTGTCGGAAGCGACCGTCGCCGACACCATCGCCGATCCCTCGGCCACGGAACCCATCGCCGCCCAGCCGGTCGACCCGCCGACCCTGGCCATGAGCTTTTCGGTCAACGATTCGCCGCTCGCCGGGCGCGACGGCGACAAGGTCACCTCGCGCCTGATCGGCGCCCGCCTTGCCCGGGAGGCCGAAGGCAATGTCGCCATCCGGGTGACGGAAACCGGCGGCGCGGGAAGCTTCGAGGTCGCGGGACGGGGCGAGTTGCAGATCGCCGTCTTGATCGAGACCATGCGGCGGGAGGGCTATGAGCTCTCGGTCTCCCGCCCCCGGGTGTTGTTCAAGGAGGATGCGGAGACCGGCGAGCGGCTGGAACCCATGGAAGAGGTGGTGATCGACGTCGATGAGGAATTCGCGGGCTCGGTGGTGGAAAAGCTCGGCCAGCGGCGGGCCGAGCTGACCGATCTGCGCCCGACCGGCGGCGACAAGCAACGCCTCACCTTCCAGGCGCCGACCCGGGCGCTGATCGGCTATCACTCCGAATTCCTGACCGACACCCGCGGCACCGGGGTGATGCACCGGCTGTTTTCGGGCTACGCGCCGTATAAGGGCGAGATCAAGGGCCGGCATTGCGGCGTGCTGATCGCCAACGGCCAGGGCACCATGGTGCCTTATGCGCTGTGGAACCTGGAGGAGCGCGGCCGCCTCTTCGTCGGCGCCGGAGAGGCCTGCTATGCCGGCATGGTCATCGGCGAACACAGCCGCGGCAACGACCTCGACGTCAATCCGCTCAAGGCCAAGCAGCTCACAAATATCCGCGCCTCCGGAAAGGACGAGGCGGTGGTTCTGACCACGCCGATCCGATTCTCCCTGGAAGAGGCCATCGCCTATATCGACGACGACGAGCTGGTGGAAGTGACGCCCAAGACCTTCCGCCTGCGCAAGCGGCTGCTGGACGCCAATGACCGCAAGCGCGCCGCCCGGCAAAAGGAAACCGCGGGCTAATCTGCGGGAAAATCATCCCACCTCGTTACTTTCGCAGTCCGTTAACTTAATGTCCGCTTTTGACCCAAAGCGGGCATCAGATGATCTCAAAACCCTATTGTTTGGAGTGCATTAGCCGTGGGCCAGACGTCTGTACAAATCTTCTTCGTTCAAGTTCGACAGCCCGCTTGGTGTTTCGACGAGGGATGCAATGGCGTCACCATCGATGTAATCGTATCCCGCGCAGACAGCCGCCGTCGTGAGACTGATTGAATGAAGCCCATGAACAAAGGTTTTCAACTTGTAACGGGCCGCTGCTTTTGCGAACGCTTCCATTTTTTCCATGAGGTCCCGCTCCGTCGCGGCTTTACCCTGGAGATCGATTCCCGCGGCGAAGAAATTCGATTCGGCGATGATGGAAACATCGGTTATTCGAGCGATGGGTATTTTTACGATCCG
>JAHEKA010000264.1 GCA_024638585.1 Rhodospirillales bacterium | reverse complement strand
ATCCCGGCCTGGGACAGGTCGGCGCCGTCATAGATGCCGAGCACGCCGGGCAAGGCGCCGGCGGCGGCGGTGTCGACCGCGCGGATCTCGGCATGGGCATGGGGGGACCGCAGGAACACGGCCCAGGCCGCGCCGCCACCGGCGGCATCGTCGGTGAAGCGCCCGGCGCCGGTCAGCAGCCGGCGGTCTTCGACACGTTTCAGAGGTTCGCCGATCACCTGGCCACAAGCCCGCTCACACGACGCGGTTGAGAAGATCGCGTCCGTCATTGAGACGCAGGCAATTCTCCACCGCCACGGCCAGGCTGCGCGCAAGGGTCTCCTTGGTCAGCCACGCGAGGTGGGGGGCGAGCACCACGTTATCCAGCCGCAAAAGGGGGTCGTTGACCGGGATCGGTTCCGCGGCGAACACGTCCAACCCCGCGCCCAGTAACGGCCCGTCGGTCAAGGCATCGACCAACGCCCTTTGCTCCACCAGTCCGCCACGAGCGGTATTGATCAGGATCGCGCCCCGCCGCATGGCCATCAGCCGGTCGCGGTCGAGAAGCTCTTCGGTCTCGGCCGTCAGCGGCACATGAAGGGAAACGATGTCCGCCTCTGCCAGGAGATCGTCGAGGTCTCGGTATTCGGCATCGACGTCCGATTTGGCCCCTTTGGCGGTGTAAACCACGCGTGCGCCCATCGCTTTGAGGGCCGGCAACAAGGCGCGTGGGATCGAGCCCATCCCCACCAGGCCGACGGTGCGGCCCTTGACCTCGCCCATCGTGTCCTGAAGCGCGGGATCCAGTGCCCAGCCTCGGCCCGCGCGGGCCGCCTCATGGACGACAGGGAGGCGGCGCAGGCAGGCCAGCATCAATAGGAGCGTCATCTCGGCGACCGCCTGAGCGTTAGAGCCCGGCATGTTGCAAACGGCAACGCCGTTTTCCTCGGCGGCCTCCAAGTCGATGGTATTGACCCCCACCCCGATCTTCTGGATCAGGCGGAGTTTCGGCGCCTGGGCCATGTCTTCGGCGCGGATCGGGCGGAGTGAATGCCAGATCACCTCGATCTCCGGAAGCACCGCATAAAAGGTCTTGTCGTCGGCCTCGTCACAGCAGACGACCTCCAGCCCCTGTTGGACCAAGGGTTCCATGTCCCGCCGCCAATCGGGTCCGGCATTGTAGTGGAGGAGCACTTTCATGACGCACGGAGTTTAGATCAGCCCCGGCCCGGCCCCCCAGCAAAAAACCGTGAGGCCTCGACGCGCGCCCCGGAGTTTTACTTCCATGCAAAAGCAATCTACCTTTCGGACCGAACGAAAACCCGGCGCCAAAACCGGGGTCCTGCGTCATTACGGGAGAGAGATCATGACATTGCGTTTGGCAGCGGCGCTCGCCGCGGGCGCCTTCCTCGCCGGCGGAGTACAGGCCGCGGAAATCACTTTGACGGCCCATCATTTCGTGAGCCCCAAGGCCTCGACCCAGACCCACCTCATGCTGCCCTGGAAGAAGAAGATCGAGGCACAATCCAAGGGCCGCATCGAGATCAAGATCTTTCCGTCGATGTCGCTGGGAGGCAAACCGCCGGAGCTCTATCGCCAGGTCCGGGACGGAACGGTGGACATCATCTGGACCCTGATCGGTTACACGCCGGGCGTCTTCCCGCGCGCCGAGGTGTTCGAGCTGCCGACCGTCCATCCCGGCGGCGCCCTGGCAACGACACTTGCGATCCAGGACGTCTTCCCCTTGATCGCACCCGACTTCAAGGACCTCAAGCCGCTCCTGGTCCATGTCCACGCCGGCAATGCCATCCATCTGCGCGATAAGAAGGTCACGTCGGTCGCCGACCTCAAAGGCCTGAAACTGCGCACCCCGTCCCGCACCGGCGCCTGGCTGATCGAAGCCTGGGGGGCCGAGCCCGTCGGCATGCCGATCCCCGCCCTGCCCCAGGCGCTCTCCAAGGGCGGGGTCGACGGCGCCCTGATCCCGTTCGAGATCATCCCGCCCTTCAAGCTGCAGCAATTGACCAAGTATTCGGTCCTGGGGGCGGACGGCACCCGTTTCGGCGCCTCGGTCTTCCTGTTCGCCATGAACAAGGCACGTTACGAGGGCATGCCCGCCGATCTAAGGGCGATCATCGACGCCAATTCCGGCGCCAACCTTGCCGCCGAAATCGGCCGAAACTGGGACAGCATCGAAGAACCGGGGCGCAAGGCCCAGATCAAGTCCGGCGGCGAGATCGTCGGCCTCAGCGCAAAGGCCAAGGCCGGCTTCGACAACCCGGCGGCAAAGGTGGTGGACCGCTGGATCGCCGAGGCGAAGAAGCGCGGCATCGACGGCGCCTTCCTGGTCAAGGCCGCCCGGGCCGCGGTCGCCAAGCGCGCCGGGGCCAAGTAGCGGAGAGGACCGGAGGACCGTAGCGGCGCCGGCCCCCGCGGCGAAAGGACGTCCCGTTGACCGAACGCCTGGAAAGGATTGCCGCCGCCTGGGCCCTCGCGGGCGGAGCGGTGCTGCTATTGATCGCCCTGGTCACCGTCACCAATGCCGGCGCATTCCTGATCGACCGGCTGGCCCGACTGGCGGGCGCGACCGTCGCGGGCCTGCCCGGCTATGAAGATTTTGTCCGCCTCGCCGTCAGTTGCGCAGCGCTGATGCTCATCCCCTATTGCCAGGCTCGGCGCGGGCACGTCGCGGTCGATCTCCTCTTCACCCGGCTTCCCCACGGAGTGCGCGGCGCACTTGACCGGCTCGCGGCGCTGGGAATCACGGGTCTCGCCCTGTTTCTCGCCTATTGGATGGCCCTGGGCCTGGTGGAAACGCGGGCGGACCATGCGCTGTCCCGGGTGCTGGGCTGGCCCGAATGGCCGTTCTACCTGCCGGGAATCGCTTCGCTCCTGCTCTGGGCCGCGATCGCCTTGGCCCAAGCGCTAGAGCGCGACGCCCATGGGTGAACGCGAACTGATCGGCGTGATCGGCCTGGCCCTGTTGTTCGTCCTGCTGGCGTTGCGTATCCCCGTCGGCCTCGCCATGGTCGCTATCGGTATCGGCGGCAATTACGCACTCAGCCTTGCCGTGCCTTATCTGCGGTTTGATCCATATCTCAAGCAATTCAAGACGTTACTGTGGAATGTTGTGGCCAATTATGAGCTTTCCGTGGTGCCGCTTTTCATCCTGATGGGCTACCTCGCGAGCCATGCCAACCTCAGCAGAGACCTGTTCCAGGGATTGAACGCCCTGACCGGCCGCCTGCGCGGCGGGGTCGCCATGGCGGCGATCACCGCCTGTGCCGGTTTCGGAGCGGTGTGCGGGTCATCCCTCGCCACCGCATCCACCATGGGCCGTGTCGCGTTGCCGGAACTGCGCCGGATGAACTACGCCCCCAGCCTGGCGACCGGTGCCTTGGCCGCCGGCGGGACGCTCGGCATTCTGATCCCGCCCTCGGTAGCACTGGTGATCTACGCCATCATCGTCGAGGCCTCGATCATCGAAATGTTCCAGGCCGCCATCGTCCCGGGCGTCATCGCCGTCTTCTTCTTCCTCGGCGTGATCGCGCTGATTGTGCGTCTTAAACCCGATGCGGCGCCGCCGGCCCGCGCCATGGAGCCCGCGGAACGGCGCCGCGCGTTGATTCGGCTCGCCCCGGTCGTCATCCTGTTCGGCGCCATCGTGCTGGGGCTCGGCGCCGGGTTGTTCACACCAACCCCGGCAGCGGGGGTCGGCGTCGTCGCCGTCGCCGCCTACGGTCTGGCGCTCCGGTTCCGAGGCGACGGCCTGAGCCTTTCGGGCATCCGCCAATCGCTGCTCGATACCGCGCGGACCGGCGGGATGATCTACTTCATCCTGTTCGGCGCCGAGGTGTTGAAGGGGTTCTTCACCCGCGCCGGCCTGCCCGCCGCCCTTGCCCAATGGGCGGGCGCCAGCGGGCTGGACCCGTGGACCGTGCTGATCGCGATGCTGGTGATCTTGATCATCCTCGGGTGCTTCATGGATTCACTCGCCATGATCCTGGTGGTGGTCCCATTCTTCTGGCCCGCCCTGGTTGACCTCAACGGTGGCGACTATGCGACCGCCGCGGGCGCCGCCTATGGCATGGATACGGATTCGCTCAAGATCTGGTTCGGCATCCTGGCTCTGGTGGTGGTCGAGCTCGGCCTGATCACGCCACCGGTGGGGCTCAACGTCTTCATCATCGCGTCGCTGGCCAAGGACACGCCGATGGGAACCGTGTTCCGCGGCGTGATGCCCTTTTTCGGGATCGAGATCGTCCGGGTCGCCCTGCTGCTGGCCTTCCCGGCGCTGGCCCTGCTGCTGCCCAGGCTGGTGGCGGGGTAGGCCGGGAGCCCTTTATTTCAGTTTTTCGCCGAGGAAATCGAAGATCTTTTCCCAGGAATCCTTGGTCTGGGCCTTCGGGCTCTTCGTCGCCGCCGGGCTGTCCGATGTATGGGACGGGTGGATGGCCCGGAAATACGGGCTCATCACGGACATGGGGAAGCTCCTCGACCCCATCGCCGACAAGCTCCTACTCGTCGCGACCTTCGTACCGTTCTACATCATCTCGCACCGCGCCACGCCGCTCGGGGAGATCC
>JAHEKA010000263.1 GCA_024638585.1 Rhodospirillales bacterium | reverse complement strand
CTGATGCCGCGGCGGCCTGATCCCGGGGCGGGTCAGGCCCGAATTTTTGATTAGAAGCATAAGTATTTTCGCACAAGCCAATGGCCCGGGTAAAGCCGGCAGTTGGCATAACCGGCCCTCGGCGCTCCCCCGCCGGAGGGGGAGCGCCTGGACCCATTCGGCTTTATCGACAGCTAGCCCTTGCAGTCAGCCGAGTACACCATGCCACCCTTGTTGTAATAGGTGACGGCGCAGAGCATGCCCTTCTTGAGTTCGCCAGCCTTGCCCTTCTTGCCGTTGATCATGGTCTTTCGGTTGAGCCGCTTCTCGCGCGCCTTGAACTTCCAGGTCTGGCCTGATCCGTCCTTGAAGGTGATGCGCATCTTGCGCCCCTTACCCTTGACCGTGGCGACCTTGAGGCCACCCAACGTATTCTTCTTGGCCGTGGGGATCTTGATCCTGCGCATCTCGGAATAGACTGCCCGCGCGCGATCGACCACCGGCTTGGGATAGGCGTAGAGCTTGGCCAACAGGGCCTCGGCATCCTTACCTATGACGGGATCGACCTCGAGGGAGGCGATATTGATGTCCTTCTCGAAATCCTTATTGCCCACCATGGTCGCGAACGCTTTGCGTAAGGCCGCGCCGCGTGCTGGGTCCGTGCCCGGCGGAGAGGCGAAAGGCCGGCCCAGTTCGGCCCAGGCGAAGATGGCCTCCAGGACCTGCCGGTCCTCTTGGGTCTTAGCCAGTTGCAAGGGCGTCGGCACGTTGGGCAGGTCCTTGTGCGGTTCTACCGAGAGCGAGACCAGGACATTCACGAAATTTTCTTTGAGCCATTTGGGCCTGCGGTCGCGCAACTGAGACCAGGACCACGACCCAACACCCTGCAATTCGCCACGTTCCATCGCCAGGGTGCTTTCGCCGGTCCCACCGTAACCCACAACCACCTTGAATTTGGTGCCGAGCACCTGGTTCAAGATCGTGGGGTAGACACCACCGCCCGAGCGTGGCGAGGTGGCACCGACGATCACCTGTTTCTTGAACACGTCATGGATTGATTTGATTCCGGAATCGGCGCGCACGAAGGTGACGGCCCGTTCCCTCAGATAACTGCCGAGCCAATAATACTTCCGCGGATCGAAATACACGCCGGCCGCGCCGATGAAGGCTTCGCGCATTGCCGAGGAATGGAAATGGCCGATGACGGTACCGTTCTTCGGCGCCTTATTGTACAGCCAGTTCATCAAGAGCAAGGAACCGCCGCCCGGCATGTTTTGGGCGATGACCTTGGGATTGCCGGGGATGTATTTGCCGATATGCCGCGCCACCACGCGGCCGCCGCGGTTGAAACCGCCGCCGGGCGGGAAGCCGATAATCACCTTGACCCGTGACTTCTTGTAAAAGTCGCTGACGGCATCAGCCGAAACCGGTGCCGAAGTCATGAGAACCGCTGCCCCTGCGATCACGGCAAACAATGCCGCGCCGTGGATTCCTTTTGCGTTCATTTTCAATCTCCCAGTGTTTCACCAGCTACGTGAAGCTTCATTAAGCGGTCAACGGTCCGCTCCCAATCGGGCCGTCAACAACTGAAATACGGCCTGCAACCTGCCTTGTCTTAGGTTTGCGCTTGGTATTGTTGCAGACTTGGGAAGAGTAGCATCGAAAGACGCATCTGTCGCCTGCGGGAGGCATTGTCCGCGTCTCGTCGCGAGGCCGCTGCCCACCCTTGCGGGCTCTTCATCCGCAAGATACGTTGACCGAACAGCGGTGCTTTGGGGCGGACGGCAAGGTGCCAAATGAACGTCGGGGGAGCGGGAGGAAACCGGAATGAAAATGATACCGTTTGGCAAGGTTACCGATTACACGGTTTCGCGAATGGGGCTCGGCTGCATGAGCATGTCGGGGGTCTACGGGCCCCAGGACGACGGTGAATGCATCGCCACGATCCACAGGGCGATGGAGCTCGGGGTCAATTTCCTCGATACCTCCTATTCCTACGGCCAGGGGCACAACCAACTCTTGATCGGTAAGGCCATCAAGGGCAAGCGCGATCAGGTGGTGATCCATTCAAAGTCGGGCGCCCCGCCGCCCAAGGATGAGAACGACACCAATCGCGGTGCCGGTGGCGAAAAGTATCTGCGCATGATCTGCGAAGAGAGCCTGAAAAGGCTCGAAATCGATTGCCTCGATATCCTGTGCATGTCCCGGGTCGACCGCGAGGTGCCTATCGAGGAATCGGTCGGCACCATGGCGCGCATGGTGGAGCAGGGCAAGACGCGCTATATCGCGCTGTCTGAAGCTTCGCCCGAATCCATGCGCCGCGCCTGGACGGTCCATCCCATCGCCTCCCTGCAGTTTGAACTCTCGATCTTCTCCCGCGACCCGTTGGAGATGGGAAACCTGGACTGCGCGCGCGACCTCGGCATGGGCTTTATGGCCTATTCTCCGCTCGGGCGTGGCATCTTGTCCGGCCAGGTCCATTCGTCTGATGACATCCCGGAAGGCGATACCCGCAAGAACTATCCGCGTTACTCGACGGAGAACATGGCCCATAACGCCAAGATCCTGGCCAAACTCGAAGCCATGGCGGCAGAAAAGGGGATCAGCCTGCCGTGTCTCGCCATCGCCTGGGTGCTGCACCAGGGCGACGATATCGTGCCCATTCCGTCGTCCAAGAGCCGCGATCACCTGGACGATAATTTGAAGGCGCTGGAGGTCGAACTCACGCCGGAAGACCTCGCGCGCATCGATGAAATCTGCCCCTCGGGTGCCGTCGCGGGCACCCGGTATCCGGAACCCATGATGATGCGCATGAACGTCTAAGCCGAAGGAGCCCGCCATGCCTTTCTTTCCGTCCATGCCCGACGATGCCAACGTGCGGACCATCTTCGCCCTGTCCGAGGACCGCTATCACGGTTGGCACGACATGTCGGAAAAGCTGATGCGCGAAGAAAGCCCCTTCACCTTGGAAGAGCGCGAGCTGATCGCGGGATACGTTTCCGGCGTCAATGCCTGTCAATTTTGCCATGGCGTCCATTCCCAGGTTGCCATTGCGCTGGGATTCCCCAAGGACGGGTTCGTCAAGTTGATGGAGGATGTCGACACCTCCGATGTGGATGAGAAGATGAAACCGGTCCTCAAATACGCGCGCAAGCTGACATTGACGCCCTCGAAGATGGTCCAAGCGGATGCCGACGCGGTGTTCGCGGCCGGTTGGAGCGAGCGCGCCCTACACGACGCCATCGCGGTCTGCGCCATGTTCAACTTCATGAACCGCATGCTGGAGGGCCACGGCATCAAGGGCGATCCCGCCACCTTTGCCGAGCGCGGGCGGATGAAGGCGAAGATCGGCTACGCCGACCGTTCGCCGCTCAATGCCGACGGCAGGCCCGAGCCGGCACCTGCCAAGTAACCCTCCCACGGCCCAAGCGATGCCCCCGGCTCGGCCAACCTCTGCGCCCACCAACTGGGGGGTGGTGATCGCCGCCTTCGGTGCCGGCGTCGTCGGTGCCGCCCATGTCGGCAAGGTGCCCGCGGCTCTGCCTGCCATCCGCGCTGAGTTTGGCTTGGATCTGGTGACGGCGGGATGGATCGTTTCGATCTTTTCCGCGACCGCCATCCTATTCGGCATGGCAGGCGGCTTGTTGTCCGACCGTCTGGGCCACCGGCGCGTCGCCATCGGCGGTCTGCTCCTTCTGGCCTGTGGTGCGGCCCTGGGCAGCCTGGCGACGGGCGGGGGAATGCTGCTGGCGACCCGTCTTGCAGAGGGCCTCGGCTATATCATTGCGGGTGTTGCCGCGCCCTCCATCATCGCCCAAGCGTCAGCGCCCGCCGACCGGCGCCTCGCGGTGGGCCTTTGGGGCGCCTTCATGCCGACCGGCATGGGGGCGATGCTGGTCGCGGCCCCTTTCCTTCAGGCTTGGGTCGGGTGGCGCGGCTCATGGGCCGTCACGGCTGGGTTGACCCTCCTCTGGGCCGGACTCATGGCCCGCTCGTTTTACGGTTGGCAGGCCCCTGGGCCAAGAACGCCGCCCGAGCATCCGTGGCGAAACCTCCTGGTCACGGTGCGCGCTCGCGGGCCCTGGCTGCTTTCGCTGTGTTTCGGTTTTTATTCGCTGCCCTGGATCGCGCTGATGGTGTGGTTGCCGACATTCATCGTCGAACAGCGCGGCCTTCCCGTACGTTACGCCGCGCTGCTGACGGTCGCCGCGGTGGTGTTCAACCTGCCGGGCAATATCCTGGGTGGGTGGCTGAGCCATAAATCGGTGCCGCGGGGTGCCCTGATTGCCGTTGTCGGGACCATGATCGTCGTTTCGGGTCCCCTGATTTATTTGGATATCCTGCCCGACGGCGGGCGGTTCGCCATGTGCCTTGCCTATTCCTTCGTTTCAGGAATCGTGCCCGCAGCGCTTCTCGGTGCCGCGCCCTGGTTTGCGCCGGGGCCGGGCCAGATCGCCACCACTAATGGGCTGATCGTCCAGGGATCGCATCTGGGCCTGCTGTCGGGCCCGCCCTTGGCGGCGGCCCTGGTGGGCCTGACCGGCGGCTGGCAGGGCGGTGCGATTCTCTTCGCCGCCTGCGGCGCGGGCGTTCTGCT
>JAHEKA010000262.1 GCA_024638585.1 Rhodospirillales bacterium | reverse complement strand
GCCAAAAGGCCAACAAACAGACGGAACTAGCCACGAATTGGGCACTAGTTATTTCGGTCTATAATGCAAATTTAATTCAAATGCAAAATAAATGGCCGGCGGCACTACACTGGGCAGTAGCGTCCCTGAGCACGGCGGGAGGCCCTCAGTTCAGGAAGCGGCGGCTTCCGCCGCGGCCCCACGGGCGGCACCGATCATCACGATCCAGGTAAAATCGCTGGGACCACCATAGTGGCCGAGACACACCAAACCGTTGGCCACCACCACCCGACCCGGCGCGATATAGCTGATCCGGGCCATCAGGTAACCATCACTCCCATGGGCCAACCGGTTGATCGCATCATCGAAACTATCGGCCAATCGGAGCTGAAAGAACCAATCATAGGGCTGCCCGGTCAAGGCATCGGCTTTGACGCCGCTCCAGTTCTGGAACGCGGTATTGGCGCGCAGGATCTTGCCGTCATGGGCGATCAAGAGGCTGGGCGCAGGATTTGCGGCCACGAGGTTGTCCAGGGACGCTCCGTACCTGCCGCTGGATCCGACCGAAGACGCGGCACGGCCGGTTTGGGCCGTGGATTCCTGCCTGAGGAACGCGAGGCAGCGCAGCCGCAGAGCGGCGGTCAGGGACGCCTGACCTTCCGCCTCCATGGCGACCTCGTCGATAACCTCGGCCAGCCGAGCGTGGTCCTGGCGGGCAATCTCTTCCAGGACATCCCAATAGGCCTCTTCCAGACGCACGGAATAACGCCGTCTCTCCACCTGGAGGACCCGGTGGCGTAGGGGCGATAGAAATTGGGTTTGGAGATCCGTCACCGTCCGACGCGGGGTATTACAAGGCTACCAAAGACACTGGATCCTCCGGAAGGAAACCGCCAGTCCACGGAGCGAATTACGGCGCTGCACCCCGTTGGGGCAAACAACCCGATGCGATCCGCTTGATGATCGGGCAGATGTCGCCGATTATTTCTTCTTGCCGGTCTTGCTCTTGCTCATCATTGCCTTTGCGCGGCCACCGGCACCCTCGTTCGGATCCTTGATCCCCAAGGTCGCCAGCAGGTCTCCGGACACGGCGATCAAGCGGTAGCTCGCGAACAGGGCCGAGTACTGCGCGGTGGCAAGCGCGCTGCGCGCCAGGAAGACGTCATTCTGAGCGTCCAACAGATCGAGCAGATCGCGCTGGCCGACACTGAACTGTTGGCGGTAGGCGGACAAGACGCCCTCCGCGCTGGCCAGGCGCTCCGACAAAACCTTGACGTTCTCGCGCTGCTTCACCAGGGCATTCCAGGAACGCCGCGTTTCCTCGTCAGCCTGGATCTTGATCTTCTTCATCCGCTCGCGCGCCTCGATCACCCGTTCGAGCGCCGCGCGCTTGCGGGCGGTGTCGCCGCCGCCGGAATACAGATTCCAGCGCGCCACCAATAGGGCGGAGAAACTATCGTTGTCGCCCTGCACACCGTCGATGTTGTGGCCCTGGGTTCCGGTAACCTCCAGGTCCAGGCGCGGCCAGAAGGGCGCATTGGTGGCCCGGGCCCGTGCCTCGGCCGCTTCGATGTCCCTCAAGGCCACGGTGACCGAGGGATTGGTCGAAGCGGTGTTATCGAGCGCCTTCTGCAAGCTCGAAGGAATTGCTCGCCCGGACAATGTGGGTCTGGTCAACTGACTCGCTTCGGCTCCGACCAACCGGGCATAAAATGCCCGTGCGTCATCGAGCCGGCGCTGAGCATCGATTAGATCCGAACGCGCCTGCGCCCACCGGGATTCGCCCTGACGCTGGTCGCCGAGGCCGCTGCGCCCGGCCCGCACCCGGCGCTGCACATCACGATTGAGGCCACCATGGGCGCGGACGTTGTCCTCCGCGTATCGAACGATTTCGCTCTGGCGCAAAACGTCGAGATAGGCCTGAACAACATCGAGAGCGATGAATTCGGAACGCTCCACAACCCGAGCCGCCGCCGCTTCGACACGGGCTTTCTGCCGCTCGACCTCGGACGTGGTCGAATTTCCATCAAAAATCATCTGCTTGATCAGAACGGATCCCTGCCGCTCCCACAGCCAGTGGTCGTCGCTGGTGCTGGTCGGCGTGTCAAACCATTCCGGTCCAACCGAGCCGCGCAGATCAAGAGAGGGATAATAAAGCGCCCGGGCTTCACGAAGGTCGTAATCGATAGCCCGCCGGCTGGCGGCAGCTTCGCGAATCTCTGGATTGGCAAGGCCCGCGCGCACCGCTTCTTCCAGGCTGGCGGCGATACCGGAACCGGTGAGACCCCCACCTGCTGCCCACGCGAACGCGGCAACGGAAAGACCCGCCCGGACGAACCACGTATGGCTTCCAATATATCGCTTGGAAATTCTCACGGACTGTCCCCTCATTCAAAATGACGCGCATCAAAAACCCGCCGGCCATGCTCTCTCGCCCCCGAGAGGCGATTGGTCAGCATCGATTGGACGTTCGTAGTTAAGGTTTATTTTTCAAAAGTGTCAATATGATTAATCCCCGCAACACAGCGGATTCCATAGCGAGACAGATTTTCGGATGGCTGTCGGCGGATCGCTGGGAGCACGCCTTGTGACGGTCCCGCGCGACCGTCAGAAGGCCGGAAAAAGGAAACGCGCAACCGCCGCGCCACCCCCGATCGCGACCCCATAGGGCATGGGGTTTCCGGGCAACAACAACCGCGGCCAGTCGACCGAGGGAAGCCTCTTGCAGACGAAGCGCAACACCAGCAACACCAGCGCCAGGAGACCGCCGATCACCGAAACCACCACCAGGAATGGCAACAAGGCGGCAAACCCGGTCCAGAAGGCGACGGCCGCCAACATTTTTGCATCGCCCCCACCCATCAAATTGAAATGGAACATGAACGCGGCACACACCAGTACGGTGACGCCGGCACCGAGATGGCTGAGCCAGTCAACCTTGCCGGGAGCGGCCATCGCGGCGGCCAGAAACAACACAGCGATCGCCAGGACGATGGCGTTGGGGATGCGGAAACGGAGAAGATCGGAAACGGCCGCACCGAACAGGAGGGCGTAGAAAATCGCGTCGATCGCAAGCGCGGGGAAATGATCCAGGGACATGCCGGAACGAGGCTAGCGCTTGCTGATCTTGCTCTTGCGGGCGCTCTGGGACCTCAGAACCTCAAGCTTTTTCAAGTTATTGGCGGCGGTTTCGTTATAGCTGGGGCTCCGCTCCATGGCGCGCGAGAAATAAGCTTCGGCGACCGAAAACTCGCCTTTCAGCATGGCGACATAGCCGACATTGTTCAGAACTTCGGGCAATTCATCCCGGGAAGCCCCGGCGATCGCCTCCACGTAGCGACCAAGCCACGCCTGCGCCAGGCGAATGTTCATCCGCGCCACTGACAGGTCCGGATCGATCCGCAATGCCGACTTGAAATCGTTGATCGCACTCTCGTGAGTGCCCTGCATCAGCTTGGAAAAGCCGCGGTTGTTGAACAGCGACGGCTTGTCGCGCCGCACCTTCAAGGCGCTATTGTAACTGCGTTCGGCCTTCTTCCACTGTTTGCGCCGGTCATAGTAGAAACCGAGGCCGTTCCAAGCCCGCCACAGCTGGTCGTCCAGCGCCACCGCTTTTTCGAGATGGGTCTTGGCCAGGGTCTGCTGATTCATCTGCAGATTGGCGAGGCCGGCGCCTTGATGGGCGCGCGCCAGCAGCTTCTTTTCGAAGATCAACCGCTTGAAGACGTTGATGGCTTCCTGGTAGCGGCTCAGGCGAATGAAGATTTCGCCTTGTGCGGCCCGTGCCTCGACACTGTCGGGATTGATCAGGGTCACGCGCCTGAGCAAGGCATCGGCGGTCGCCAGATCGCCTTCCTCAAGGGCCCGGTATATGTCCTTGACGAACCGGGCTTCCTGTTCCTTTTTCACGCTTTCCGGAACCGGGGGCGGTGCCGGCGGCTTGGCAGCCGTCTTCTTTTGGGGCCCGGCGGCACAAGCGGCCAGCACACCCAGGCACAAGCAGAAAGCGAGTATTCTCTGCATCACGGCAGATCGCTCTGTAAAGACCGGCCTATCTGAAATCGCCAATCAGGCCACGGTCGAAGTTAAGCAGGTCACCACCCAACACCAATCGCAGGTCCGACGCCAGATCATTGCTCTTCCGAAGTTCCGGATTAACCGGCAGCAAGCTGCTCAGCGACTTGGCGCTGGCCAACTGGCCCGGCCGGAAATACAGGACCGAAACTTTGTTGGTGAAACTCATGGCGTTGGTCAACCGCATCTTGGCAGCCCCGTGACCCTTGAGGTAACGGCTCATGCGCGCGGCCATTGCCAGCCGGCCCGCACCATTGGAGATTTCGATGCGCACCGCCCCGGCGAGAGCCGCAAGCTCCTGAGCCGCTTCCTCGCCGGCCATCTTGCCCTGCTGCTTCCCGGTTTCGGTGGGTTCCTTGGTCGCCCCAAGAGCGGCCATCTCCATCGGCTGTTCCGCCTCAGCATTGGGCAGAGGCGCGGCCGCCTTCGTCGTCGCGGGCTTGGTGGTCGGCGCCGCCGGAACCACGGCGGCTCCCCGCTTGGCGGCGTTGCCAGCCGGGGCCACGGCCAGAGCCGGCTGCGCGGTATCCGGCAGCGGCGCCGGCGCAT
>JAHEKA010000261.1 GCA_024638585.1 Rhodospirillales bacterium | reverse complement strand
GCCCATGGGCCGGAGTAAGGATCAAGACAACGCGGACGCCGAAGCCAAGGAGGGAGACGCGCCAACGCCCAAGGGGCCGCCGCCCGGCCACACGCTGGAGGACCATGCCTATGGCGACGTGTTCTTCCACGAGCACGGCCCCAATGCGGACCATGATCATGACGAGGATTTCGACACGCCGCTCGATGAGAACCCGCTGTGGATCGCCGACAATGTCCGGCTGACCAGCGTCGGCATCGATGTCGGCTCATCGGGGACCCAGGTGATCTTTTCCCGGCTGCATCTGCGCCGGATGGCGGAGGACATGTCGAGCCGCTACTTCGTGGTCAACCGCGAGACCCTGTTCCAGTCGCCGGTGTCGCTCACGCCCTACGAGAGCGAAACCCGGATTTCCGACGTCGAACTCGGCCACATTCTCGATGAGGCGTATGCCGCGGCCGGCCTCAGCCCGGACGACATCGATGCCGGCGCGGTGATCCTGACCGGCGAGGCCTTGCGCCGGGAAAACTCGCAGGCCATCGCCGCCACGGTGTCGGACCGCGGCGGTGATTTCGTCTGCGCCACCGCCGGCCATCACATGGAAAGCATGCTGGCGGCGTTCGGCTCCGGCGCCGCCAAGGCGTCGCTGGACAATGACCAGCGCATCCTGAACGTCGACATCGGCGGCGGCACGGCGAAGCTGGCCATCCTCGAAGAGGGCCAAGTCAAGGTCACCGCCGCGATCCATATCGGCGGCCGCTTGCAGGTCGTCGACGAGAACGGCGTGATCATCCGGCTCGATCCGGCCGGCCGGACCCATGCCGCCCGCGCCGGGTTCGACTGGACGGTCGGCGATAAGGTGGCCCCCGAGGATCTCGATAAGGTCGCGGACACCATGGCCGAGACCCTGATCGACGCGCTGGTCAAGCGCCCGATCCCGCAAGACATCGCCAACCTCTATCTGACCGATCCGATCACGGACTTGGGACAGATCGACGCCGTCATGTTTTCGGGCGGCGTGGCGGAGTACGTGTATGGCCGCGAGGAGCGCGACTTCGGCGACTTGGGACTGCGGCTGGGACACGCCATCGCGCGGCGACTGGAGGCGGACGGTTTGCCGTGGCCCGTGTTGCCGGCCGGCGAATGTATCCGCGCGACCGCCCTTGGGGCTTCGGAATACTCGGTTCAGTTGTCGGGAAACACGTGCTTCATCTCCAATCACGGCGGGCTGCTGCCGCGTCGGAATCTGCAGGTCATCCAGCCGCCTTACGAATGCCCGGAAGAGATCATCGCGGCGGACGTGGCGCAGGCGATCAAGGCCCATCGCCAGGCGTTCGAGGTGGACAATGACGACCGCGAAATCGCGCTGTCCTTTCACTGGCGGGGCCACCCGGATTACGAGCGCATGCACGCTTTTGCCAACGGGCTGGTGCTTGGCCTCGACGATATGATCGCCGCCGGCAAGCCGATCTTCATCGTGCTCGACGGCGATATCGCCCAATCGCTCGGCCATATCCTCAAGGACGAACTGGAGGTGCCGGTCGACGTGCTGGTGATCGACGGGGTGGTGCTGTGGGACTTCGACTATGTCGATCTCGGCAGGATCAGGCTGCCGTCCCGGACCGTGCCGGTCACCATCAAGTCCCTGGTGTTTTCCGACGATCCGCGCTCGGGCCAAAGGCTGGATCACGATCACGATCATGCCCACCGGCACGGGCATGGTCACGGACATCGCCACGACACGCCGGATCAGGCCGGCCCGGATAAGGCTTAGAGCGCCCTTGGCATGGGCCCGATGGTTAATGGGGGCGGCAGGGAATCGGAGCGGAACCTTGGCAGCGGCCGCCAAATCTGTGTAAAAAAGGGCACGACATCGCCGGCCCCGGCGCTACGCGCGGGCCAAAAGACCACATCACCGAGCGGAGGCACCCCATGCCAGACGAAGGCGCCCAGAAGACCACCATCGTATCGGACGAGATGGCGAAGAAGTTCGCCTCGGAAAAAGAGACGCCTTACACGAAATGGGTCCGCGACGAGGGTCTGGACATCATCGATTCGACCTATATCCCGAGCCTCTACACAATGGAGCTGAAGCCCTGGGCGCGGCGCGGCGGCAAGGGCGTCTTTCTCAACCACGATTCGTCGCGGACCACCAACGACTGCTATGTGTGCGAGATTCCGCCGGGCAAAAAGCTGGAGCCCCAGCGCATGCTGTTCGAGGAAATGATCATGATCCTGTCGGGCCGCGGCTCGACCAGCGTGTGGAACGACAAGGGCGACCGCATCACCTTCGAATGGGGACCCGGCGCCCTGTTCGCGATCCCGCTCAATTGTTCGCATCAGCACTTCAACGCCTCGGGCCAGGAACCGGTGCGTTTCGTCGCCGTCACCAACGCGCCGCCGATCATGAACGTCTATGAGGAACCCGAATTCGTCTTCAACACGAATTTCGATTTCAAGGGCCGCTTCAACGGCGAGCCTGACTACTTTGCGGCCAAGGATGAAACCGACGGCTTCAAGCTGGTCACGAATTTCGTGCCCGATGCCGTCAACCTGCCGCTGATCAGCGCCAAGGAGCGCGGCGCGGGGGGCGGACATATCCGCTTCAACTTCGCCAAGAGCTCGATGAACGCGCATATCTCCCAGTTCCCGATCGGCACCTACAAGAAGTGCCACCGCCACGGCCCGGGAGCGCATGTCATCATCCTGTCGGGCGAGGGATATTCGCTGATGGGCCCGGAAGGTGAGGAGCCCAACTACTACCCCTGGGAGGTCGGCACCATGATCGTGCCGCCCAACATGTGGTGGCACCAGCACTTCAACACCGGCCCGACGCCGTCGCGGTACCTCGCCTTCAAGTACGAAGGTGTCGCGGTGCGCAATGCCCAGGGCGTGCCGAAGGCGTGGATCTCGGCGCGGATCGGCGGCGATCAGCTCGACTATGCGGATGAAAGCCAAGATGTGAGGACGCGGTTTGCCGAGGCGTTGGCCAAGCACGACCTGACCCACGACATGGATCAGTTCTACGAGGCCGAAAAGGACGAGCTGCCCCCCCTGCCGGCCGAGTAGCCGACGGGACCTCGTTGCTAAAGACGGTCAGGGTCGGCCCGCCTCTTTAGCCGGGGGACGTGAAACCCGGCGCAGGGGGCCGATGGAGGCCGTGGCCCCACGGCCAGAACCCGCTGATCGCTTGTCTTGCGCCGCCCCACCGGGGCGGCGCCGTCGGTTCCCGGTCCACCCAGGATCCGATGGCCCCCACCGGCCCCCTTTCCCACCGGCCGCAAAGGCCCGGTTTCGCGGCGATCGGGGCGTTAGCCTTAATGAATGGCACATCATTTTGTAGAGGTTAACGGGCCGGCGGTTTCCGCACGCCATTGTTCCGCCTAGATTTTCCCTCCGACCTCCTCGCGGCTCGTTTTTCCTTGGGCATGGGGAGGCTGACGAGATGACATTGATTTGGCAAGAAACAATGCAGCGGTATTTGCTCGCTTTTGACCACGGACACCGCGGGCGCGGGGCCAGGGGCCCGAAACGCAGCGCTGGGAAAGCCCATGCCTTCGTGATCGTCGTCGCTTCCTTGCTTTGGGGGGGCATCGCCCATGGTGCAATCGCAATCCAGTGAACCGGGCCCAAGGGCCCCGGCTCACCGCACGGCGGATTGGAGCTTGGGCGCCTATTGGCGCTTGGGCGCCCCGGCCGCGGCAGGCGGCACCTCCCCCGATTCCCATCCTCATTCCTTTTTCTCCGGCTTCGCAAATTTGACGTCCCGGTGGATGCCCCTTGACCGATGGGCGGGCGCGCCAAAGCGATTCTTGATGGCTGCGATGATCGTGTTAGCGCTGATGCTGGCGACCCTCCCCGCGGCATCCCAGGATTTTCAGAAGGGATTGGAGGCCTACAAGCGCGGTGCCTTCGCCACGGCCCTGGACCATTGGCAGCGCCTCGCCGCGCGCGGAAATGCGGTTGCCCAAAACAATTTGGGGACCATGTACCAGTTGGGCCAGGGGACCCGGCCCGATCCGATCGAGGCGGCGAACTGGTATCGCAAATCCGCCGATCAAGGGTTGGTTTACGCGCAAACCAACCTGGCCCTGATGTACCTCACAGGGGTGGGCGTCGGGAGGAATTTCACCCAGGCGGCGAAATGGTATCGCGAAGCGGCCAAACAAGGGAATGCCGATGCGCAGTTCTCTCTCGCCAATCTCTACAGGCTGGGCATCGGTGTTGCCCAGGATGACGTAGAAGCGGTCAAGTGGTACCGCTTGGCCGCCCAACAGGGGCTGGCGTCGGCCCAATCCAACCTCGGGTACATGTATCACAAGGGCAAAGGCGTGGCGCAGGATCATGCCGAAGCGGTGAAGTGGTACCGCTTGGCCGCCCGGCAGGGACTGGCGGCAGCGCAATCCAACCTGGGGCTCATGTACCAGACCGGCAAAGGGGTGGCGCGGGACTATGCGGAAGCCATGAAATGGTACCGCATGGTGGCGGAGCGCCAAGACCAGCGACCCAAGCAGCGCCGGCCCAAGCAGTATCCCAAGCGTTTTTTCGTGGCGTCCGGCAAGGAATCCAAACCGCCGGAGGGACAACGCCAGGCCTCGAATCCCGCGCCGGCGACGCCGCCGGCAACGACCGCGGACG
>JAHEKA010000260.1 GCA_024638585.1 Rhodospirillales bacterium | reverse complement strand
TACGGGCGCGCCCTGACGCTTGCCACCCAGCCGGCCGAGGATGCCCGGGTCTACGAGATGCTGAGCCGGGGCGATTCCATCGGCGTCTTCCAGGTGGAAAGCCGGGCCCAGATGTCGATGCTGCCCCGCCTCAAGCCCCGGGCCTTCTACGACCTGGTGGTCGAGGTCGCCATCGTCCGCCCCGGGCCGATCCAGGGCGACATGGTCCATCCCTACCTGCGCCGACGCTCAGGCCAGGAGCCGGTCACCTTCCCGTCCGAGGAACTGGCGGGCGTCTTGGGCAAGACGCTGGGCGTGCCGCTGTTCCAGGAACAGGCCATGAAGATTGCCATCGTCGCCGCCGGCTTTTCCCCCACCGAAGCCGATGCGCTGCGCCGTGCCATGGCCACCTTCAAGCACACCGGCACCATCCACACCTTCCGCGACAAGATGGTGGGCGGCATGGTGGCGCGCGGATACGAACGCGATTTCGCGGAACGCTGCTTCAAGCAGATCGAGGGCTTCGGCACCTATGGTTTTCCCGAGAGCCACGCCGCGAGCTTCGCCCTGCTGGTCTATGCCTCGGCCTGGTTCAAGTTCCACTACCCCGGCATCTTCGCCGCGGCGCTCTTGAACAGCCAGCCCATGGGCTTCTACGCGCCGGCCCAGATCGTGCGCGACGCCCGCGAACACGGCGTCCATATCCGGCCCGCCGACGTCAACGCCAGCGACTGGGAGGCGACCCTGGAACCGGATGAGCCAAGCGCCGCCGGCCAGGCGCTGCGCCTCGGCCTCAACCAGGTCAAGGGACTGGCCCAGGCGGACGGCGATGCCGTAGTGGCGGCGCGCAACCTCGACGGGCCGTTCTGCGACATCGCCGACATGGCCGCCCGCTCCGGCCTCGGGCGCGCAAGCCTCGCCCGCCTGGCCCGGGCCGATGCCTTCGGCACGCTGGGGCTGTCGCGGCGCGACGCCCTTTGGGAGATCCGCGGACTGGAACTCGAAACCGAAATCGCTCCCCTGCCGCTGTTCGATGCCGCCGGCAACGGCGGCCCCGCGTTCGATGCGGAGCCCGAAGTGACGCTGCCCACCCTCGCCCCCGGCGAGGCGGTGGCCGAGGACTACCGCACGCTGAACCTCAGCCTGCGCGCCCACCCGGCGGGATTGCTGCGCGCCGCGCTCTCCGCCCGCGGTTTCACGCCGTGTTCCAGCCTGGCGGGAATGGCGGAAGGGGCCCGCGCCGACATCGCCGGCCTGGCGCTGGTGCGCCAACGCCCGGGTTCGGCCAGCGGCGTCATCTTCATGACCATCGAGGACGAGGATGCGGTGGCCAACCTGGTGGTCTGGCCGCGCACCTTCGAACGCTACCGCAAACAGGTGCTGGGCGCCCGTCTGGTCGGCGTGCGCGGCCGGGTGCAGAAGGAAGGCCGGGCGCCCTATCAGGTGATCCACCTGGTGGCCGAACGATTGATCGACCTCTCGCCCCTGCTCGATTCACTCGACAGCGCCGCCGGCCACCGCGCGCCGATCACCGTTCCGTCACGGGATTTCCATTGAGGGGACGGATCGGCACCATCTTGAGCCGCACCTGATTGGGCCCGACGACGCCGCGGTTGGGCTGCAGGAAGATATCGTCATGATCGTCGGCGATCCGCTTGCCCATGAGCAGCTCGGAGAAAAGCCCCTGGATCGACCGCTGCTCCGCGACCTCCCCGGCGGCGAGCCCCGGCATCTTCACCGCGAACAGGGCAGAATAGCTGTCGACGATATCGCGTGCGGAAATCTCATCCCGGAAACGGGCGTAAGGCTCCTGCTCGACGATCTTCGAGCCATGATCGCCATGAATGACGATGACCGCATCCTCCAGCCCGGGCCGGCCCGAAAGCCGGCCGAGAACCTCACCCAGATGGCGGTGCACGCACCGCGACTGGGCGATATAGGCGCGATAGCGCCGGGCGCGCTGGGCCGGGGTGTTGCGCACGCCGTAGGCCCATAACAGATTGGAACGCCCGGCCCATTGATGCACCTCCTTCATCGGCGAACAATGCCGGTCGAGCATGAACGGCGCATGGGGCAACAGGATGTGGGCGAACACCGCCTCCCCCCGGTTGAGGCTTCCGAGCCGTTCCCCAAGGCGGTCCATGGCCGCAAGGGAGGCAAGGGAGGATGCGGAAACCGAGCGGTAGGCCCCGAGTGCCGGCAAGGGAAAGCCCCGGTCCCGCAACCGCCTGTAGATCAACAGCGCCGGCGTAAGGGGCGGGACCAAGTCCACATCGAGGTGGTGTTTCAAGAGCAATTTAGCCTTCTGCCAGGCCGACGCTTCCAAGGCATGGAAAAACCGCAGATCCGGATGGCGGTAGGTCAGGCATTTGGCAACGGTGGTGGCGCCGCCCCGGGATTCGCAGACATCGTAAAAAAGGCTCTGGATGACATCGATGCGGTAGCCCCGCGCCTTCAATTCCCGGAACCACGCATTCCGCTTGAGGGTCACCCCGACCCGGAACGGCGAGACATTCTTGTAGGCAACGGGCAGGACATCGTTGTTCAGCGTGTTGGTCACCGATTCCTGGGTCAGCGGGAAATGGGTGAAGGCCCGGGGGAACACCGAAAAACCCCGGGACCGGTAGAACCGGCGCAACTCATCGCGCAGGTGGCGGCCCTCGGCCAGTTCGCCGGGCACGCCGTCGATCCCGATCTGGCCGTCGAGAATGATATGAACCAAAGGCGGCAAGGAACGGTCCGCCGCCCGCATCGGTCCGGTCCGGGTGTCCCAGAGCGGGCCCGGCGGTCCCGAGGTGAAGGCGACCACGCCGATGATGACGGCGAATGCCGTGACAAGGAGACCGAAGATTTCCTCTGCGACCTTGCGATAGAGACCGGCAAACAGGCCGACAAAGAGAACCACACCGGTCGCAAAAGTGAACCAGATGCCGCCCCAGACATCGGCGACGGCGCCAAAAAACTGGGGGAAGCCCTTGAGGAGTTCCACGTAGAGGAACACGAGCAGGAGGATGCCGATGAGAACCGGGCGCAACACCCTGGGTCCGAGATACATCACCCCACCCAATGCGAGGGCGGCGAGCAACATCCAGAGATAGACGACGCCGACCTCAGGGTGGAAGAAACCGTATCCGCGGGAGGCGAGGAATTTCGAAAACGGCGCGGCCAGGATCAGGAATGGTGCGCCGGTCATCAACAGGAATAACTTTGCGGAACTCATGGACGACACCCGGTGATCCTCATCTGCGCGATCCCGGTCCGGAATCCCGGCACGGAAACGAAAATAGCGAAAGACATGAGATCAGAAACCCGGAATCGCCCACAACCGCTCCCGGGTTCAACGGTGCAACCGGAAATAACTTAGGACGGTATGGTTAATTTTCTGTGAAAGCAGGTGTTGGCGGACGGGAAGGCGCGGCCGCTTTCGCGCCGCCCCCGATACCGGCGCGCGATTGCCGCTGAGCGAGATGCCCCGGAAAGGCAGGGACAGGGCGCATTCCTGCGAAACAAAGCGAAACCGGCAAGAGGGCCTCAGCGCTCTCGCTTGGCGCTCCAATTGCCGGACCGACGACCCGAAGCCCAGTCGCCCCTTATGGTCCCCTTCTCCGCGTTCACGAATCCTTCGAACCGCGCGGTGCCAATCCGCCCTGTGGCAAAGCCGAAGCGCACCAGCGGGCCGCTCACCGTCCCCTCCACCTTGCCCCGCAGTTCGGGACACCGGGTAGACCGGCCCTTGGAATGGGCCCATCCCGACCCGACCACTCGGGTACCGCGCTGGACCAAGCGGATGCGCCCACGCCACACGCAGCCCCGCCGCGCCCGGTCGATCACCACGGCCCAGGAGCCCTCGACGAAAGCCGGTTCCTCCTGGGCCCCAGCGGGGCGGGTCCCCGGAAGAAGGAGGGCGTGGCCGAAGACGAGGATCAGAAGCGCCCCGCCGACGGTTAACCGGCCCCGGCCCGAGGCCGAACACTTGAGCGGAGTCATGTGTAAGAGTCTCCCCTACTTCTGCGTCAATTGATCCGCCGGACGGATGGTTCTATATTGCCCCAATGAAAACTCAACAATAGTCAAAAAAATCAATCGACCCATACGGGCGCCCAAGAACACCAGGAGCAAGACATCATGGCCATGACCCTCGATGACATGTCGGCCCGCTATGCGACCGACGAAATGAAGGAAGCCGCCAAGGACGTGCCGCAATTCATCGTCTCCTCCGACGGCCACGTCGACGAGCCACCGGACATTTTCGACGAACTGCCCCAGGAGATCCGCGACGCCATCAAGCGGCCCAAGATCATGTTGGACACCCGGCCCAAAGGCGGCGTCGATCCTGCGGTACGGGTCAAGGACATGGCGCTGGACGGCGTGGCGGCCGAGGTGCTCTATCCCACCTTCGGGTTGGGCCTGTTTGCCCAGGAGCAGCGCGAGCAGGAAGCGGCCTTCCGGGTCTATAACGACTGGATCGCCGATTTCTGCAATTACGCACCGAACAAACTGTACGCCGTTCCCTGTCTCGCGGTTTACGACATCGACCACGCGATCAAGGAAATGCACCGCTGCGCCGACATGGGTCTCATGGGCGGCCTGGTGTGGCAGGTGCCCCATCCCGACCTGCCGTTGACATCGGATCACTATGAGAAGCTTTGG
>JAHEKA010000259.1:2307-4635 GCA_024638585.1 Rhodospirillales bacterium | reverse complement strand
TTCTTCCCGGTCTACGAGCTCGCCAGCGAATTGGACATGCCGATCTGCGTCCATTCCGGTACCAATTCCATCACACAACACGATTTCTGCACCGAAGATACATCCTTCACCAAGTTTCTGCAGCCGGGGCTGGGCGCCTTCCAATCGCTGATCGCCAAAGGGATTCCCGACATGTTCCCCGATATCCGCTGGGCCTTCGTCGAGCTCTCCGCCCAGTGGCTGCCCTACCTGCACAACGATCTGGTTTGGCGTCTGCAGCGGACCGGCAGGCGGGTGCCCGACAACTTCCTGGAGGCTTGCAATATATTCGTCGCCTGCGCGCTCAGCGACGACGTTGCCTACATTCTCAAATACGCCGGCGAGGATCATCTGATGCTCGGCACCGATTACGGTCACAACGACCAGCAGAGTCAGGTCAACGCCTTTTCCCTGTTTCGTGACCGCAACGACATTTCGCCCGAGGTCGCGACCAAGATCACGGAAACCAATCCGCGGGTGCTCTACGGCCTATAGGGCGGCGACCCGCCGCTGCCTCAGCATCGCTTAGCCGCAGTTGGGCGGCGTGGTGTTGCGGCTTCGCACCGTGAAGGGCGCGGCCGACATGAACACAAAGACCGAGGGAGGACGCGATGAGTGATACCGATCAGGAAATGGATACCGCCCGAAGCCTGCAAGACGGCGACGCGGTGGTGGTGACCGGAGCGGCCCGGGGAATCGGCCGGGCGATCGCCGTCCTTTTGGCTCAGCGCGGGGCGCGGCTTGCGGTCGCCGACGTTCTCGATGGGGCGGAGACCGTGGCCCTTTGCGAAAACGCCGGGGCCGAAGCGCGCTATTTCTCCTGCGATGTCTCCGACGAATCGGCGGTCGCCGCGCTTCGTGACGCGGTCAATGACAGCTTTGGCGCGCCCTTCGGGCTGGTCAACGACGCGGGCGTGTTCCCGCGGTTCCCCGTCCTCGAAACTCCGCTCGATGAATGGAACCGGGCACTTTCGGTCAATCTCACCGGCACCTTCATTATGAGCAAGGCCTTCGCGCCCCTGATGCTGGAGGCCGGGCGCGGCGCCATCGTCAATATTTCCTCGGGCGCGGCGCTGAGTCCAAACCGCAACGCCGCCGCCTATTGTGCCTCCAAGGCGGGGATCGTCGCCCTGACCCGGTCGTTGGCGCTGGAATTGGGCCCGACCATCCGCGCCAACGCGGTGCTGCCCGGCGTGACCGAAACCAACATGCCCATGGAAGGCGCGCCGCTTGAGGAGATCCGCGCCCGCGGGTCGCAGATTCCGCTGGGCCGCATCGGCGCCGTGGAAGATATCGCCCGGGCGGCTGCTTTCCTGCTGGGCCCCGATGCCAGCTACATCACGGGCCAGGGTCTGTCCGTCAACGGCGGACGCTCCTTCAATCCATGAGCGGCACTATGCCCCAGTCATGGCGCCGGCGATGACGGCCCTCTATGTCGATGCCGACGCCTGTCCGGTCAAGGACGAGGCGGTCCGGGTCGCCGCCCGCCACGGGGTGGGTGTCTTTATCGTGTCCAACGGCGGCATCCGGCCGCGGCCGGAGCCCCAGGTGGAGACGATCATCGTCGGGGACGCGCTCGATGCCGCCGACGATTGGATCGCCGAACGTGCGCGGGCCGGCGACGTGGTGATCACCAACGACATTCCGCTCGCCGCCCGGGCGGTGGCGGCGGGCGCGCGAGTGGTCAAGCCCAATGGCGAGGCGGTGACGGAATCGGGGGTGGGCCAGGCTCTGGCGACGCGCAACCTGATGACCGGACTGCGCGAGGCCGGGGCCGTCACCGGCGGGCCGGCGCCTTTCACCAAGCGCGACCGTTCGCGATTTCTCGATACCCTGGAAACCACCCTGCGCGCGGCCCTCAGGGAGTGTTAGGCGGGGCCGTCCGCCCGGTTCATTAGCCGCCTCATCCTTGTGCATTTTCAGGACGGAGCTCCGGGATCACGGGTGAACCGTTTCGGTGAACCAGTCGGTCGGCAATTCATGGCCCAGGCCGGCCGTCTTTGCCTTTTCGAGCGCCAGCCAGCCGACCGCGGCGAACTGATAGCCGAGCCCGAAATTGTTGATGAAGCAGGTGATCTCATCGGTGCTCTCGCGGCCCACCACCCGGCCGGAAATCAGGTCCGTCAGTTCCGGCATGGCTGCGAAATCGAGTTTGTCGATATCGGCCCAGCCCTGGGCCGTGTAGCGGCTCGGCAGGGCCTCCATGCCGTCCATGTCCTCGATCACGCAATGGAGGGGGGAGGAGTCCTTGATGTGGGTCACGGCCCGGTCGGCCTTGGCCACCGCGGCGCTCGCGATCTCCACATGTTT
>JAHEKA010000259.1:0-2297 GCA_024638585.1 Rhodospirillales bacterium | reverse complement strand
GATGTGCAGGCCGGGACGGACCCATTCGGGGCCGAAGATCGCGCTGTTGGCATTGGTCGCGCAGAGCGCGATATCGGCGCCATCGAGCGCTTCTTCTGCATGATCCACCGCGATCACCGGGATCCCCAGAACCCCAGTCATCTCTTCTGCGAACGCGCGGCGATGCGCGGCATTGGGGCTGAAGCACCTGATCTCTTCGAGCTCCCGGACACTGGCTGCGGCCATGAGCTGGGCGCCGGCCTGCCAACCGGACCCGAGGATCGCGGCGGTGCGGGCGTCGGCGCGCGCCATGTACTTGATGCCGAGCCCGTTGGTCGCACCGACCCGCATGCGCTGCACGACACCGTCGGGCAGGATGGCCAGCGGCGCGCCGGTCGCTGTGGAGAACAGCAAGATCAGCCCCACGTAACGGTCATTCGGAGCGGCGGGGACCTTCACCCGGCGGCGGTGATTGCCGGTGCGCGGCCAGGTGATGATGTCGGAATTGATGCGCACGGCGCCGATCTCAAGGCTTGGTACCACCCCATCCATGGACTTGAGCCCGTAGATGGCGTCCTTATGCGATGTGGGCGCGAGGCAGTCGGACCGCACCCGGGAGATCCCCGTTCCCTCCGCAAGCTCGCGGTAAGTCTCCTCCAGGATGGCGATGGTCTCGTCCATCCCAAGGACCTCTTCCACGTCTTCGTTGGAAAGGATCAGGGTCATGGGCGGGCTCTCAAGCGCCGCCAGAGAGCGCCGCTTCGGTGTCCTTGGTGAACCCCACCAGGGTCTTGGTCCCGGTGTCGATCACCGGGCGCTTGATCAGGGTCGGGTGGGCGGCCATCAGAGCGACGGCGCGGGCTTCATCGAGCCCCGCGCGGTCCGCTTCGGGGATTTGGCGCCAGGTGGTGGAGCGCCGGTTGAGCACCGCCTCCCAGCCCAGCGCGCTGGTCCAGGCGGAGATCTGATCGCTGGTGACGCCATCCGCGCGGACGTCATGAAGGCGATGCTCGATCCCTTTCGCGGCCAACCATTTCATCGCCTTTCGGCAGGTATCGCAGTTCTTCAATCCATAAAGCGTGATCACTGATCCTCCTCCCTTGGGTGCCGGGCCATGGAACTTGGAAGTATAAAGGGGGCCCGCAACCGGTGATAGGGGCGCTCAGGTGCGACTGGCTTCCACCACCTGCTTGAGCGCTTGCATTTGTCCACCGTCGGTGCGCCGGATCAGCGGTGCGATCAAGGGGACCACGATCCGGCCCCATCCGGTGGCGGCGCATTCGGCTTCAAGGGTCGCCCGGCAGCCCGCGCCGTCGGGTCGCAGGCGATAGCGATAGGTCGCGGTGATCGATCCCTGGGCGGAGCGCAGGGTCAGAGCTTCAGCCGCGTGAAATTCCACAACGCGGGAGGTGCGTTCCTTGCCGCGGGCGACGAAAAGGAGCTCGCTACCCTCAGTCAGGGGCTTGCCATCGGCCGTCCGCATGTCGTCGATGCCCGACATCCACGCGCTCATGCTTGCCGGTTCGGCGAGATGCTGCCAGACCTCCTGCGCGGAAGCCTCGATCCATTCCTCCACCGTAAAAATCATCGCGTTGTCTCCGGGTCGCAAAAACCAGGTTTACGCCGCTTTGCCGACCAGCATGTCGCGGACCCGGGGCCATTCTTCGGCCCCCTTTTCCGCCATGAGGTCGATGTTTTTCGCATCGAACCAGTCTCCGGTCGCAGTGGCGAAGCTCGGCCGGGCGCGGATCCGTTCATACCAGTCCGTGACATGGGGCTTGTCCGCCCAGATCGGGCCGAGCTGGAGCTGATCGAGCCGGTTGACGTAGGGCGTGAAGCCGGCATCGGCGAGGGAGTAGTCCGCGCCCGCCAGCCAGGGTGTTTCGCTTAACTGGTGATCCATGTCGGCGATCATCTTTTCCATGCGGGCCAGTGCCGGGGCGAACAGCTTCGATTTTACGCCGTTCATAACGCGGTCGCGGCTGCGTTCGCGGTGTTCGGCCACCGGTTTCTTGGCCAGGTAGGCTTCGAATTCTTCCTCGCTCAGCGCCAGGCGCAGGTAGCGGTAGGCGATGCAATAGGTGACGGTGCCCGCGGCGGCATGAACCCCGGTGTCCAGCTGCTGGGTCCAGAGCCGCATGCGGGCGCGCATCCGCGGGTCTGCGGGCTTGAGCGGCACGTCGGGAAAGCGGTCGTCCAGGTATTCGTTGATCACCGTCGATTCGACGACCGGCACGCCGGCATCGACCAGCGCCGGCACCTTGAGGTTGGGATTGATCGCGCGGTAGGCCTCGGTCTGGTGTTCGCGCCGGTCGAGG
>JAHEKA010000258.1 GCA_024638585.1 Rhodospirillales bacterium | reverse complement strand
GAGATTGGCACGCTCGCCCTGGAGCTCGGGATTGGTGGCATAGGCCTTGGCCAGCGCGTCACGCAGGGATTCCGCACCGGCGGGCAGGACGAGGCCCGTCGTCAGCACCGCTGCCGTTAGGACAGCCGTGGTCCCTCGCCGTGCAAATCCCTTCATGTCGCCCCGTTTCCTCACAATGGCACCCTAAAAAACGAACCCTTTTTCCCGTTCGAATCCGGGAAGCGGGGGGATGGAGGCGTCGCATATGGTGCGGGTCGTGACCCGGGTGCCGGTGTTCTCAGCCAACACGGCCCGGCCCGGGCCTTCTTCGTCCATTAGGACGGCAACCAGGCGCCCGCCTGGGGACAGCTGCCCCAGGACCGCGGGCGGAATTTCCGGTACGGAGCCCGAGAAAACGATGACATCGTATGGCGCTTGCGCCTGATAGCCCTCCTTCAGGGTGCCGACCACCACGACCACGTTGTCGGCCTCCAACTCTCCCATGATCCGGCTGGCATCGGCGGCCAGCCTTGGATCGCTTTCCACGGCCACCACGGTGGCGCCGATCTGGGCGCAGACCGCGGCGGTGTAGCCCGAGCCGCAGCCGATATCGAGGATGACGTCATCGGGCCCGATTCGCGCTGCCTGAAGTAACCGCGCCAGCACCATGGGTTCCATCAGGTAACGGCCATAGCCGATCGGCAGATCCTCATCGACATAGGCGATGCCGTCGTATTCCGGCCCGGTGAACACTTCCCGCGGGATGCGCCCCATGGCGGATAACACCGCACCATCGGTGATCTTGTTGGTCCGCAACTGGCATTCCACCATGTTTCTGCGGCATTGTTCGAAGTTGATCATGGCGCGGCTTTTGAAAGGTTCGGGAAGGCAAAGGTTATCGGAGATGACTGTTTCCAGGCCGGACGTTGCGCTTTGTTCGACGGTTATCCGCCCTGCACTGGGGCCCAGACACGGAGCAACCTATATACGTGCATCTCCGGAGCAATACAACGGCTTGCTTAACCTCAGGCTAACGGCTCAGGCCTGCGTGCTCCGCTTGACCCGTTCCGTGCCGGGCCCTATATCTCAGCGTCTGGCGGCGCCGCCGGTTCGCGGGGCAAAACGGCCGGATAGCATAGTGGTGATGCACGGGATTGCAAATCCTGTTACGCCGGTTCGATTCCGGCTCCGGCCTCCATCCCCCCGCCCTTTCGGCCCGCCCGAGAAAAGGTTAATCGGGTTTTTACGAACTGGTGGCATAGATCGGGGGCTTTTGCTATAACCCCGCCCCCGACGCAGGGCATCAATCCTGCGGGCGGTGAGTGACACGGTTTCTTCCCCGGTAGCTCAGTTGGTAGAGCGGGTGGCTGTTAACCACCATGTCGCTGGTTCGAGTCCGGCCCGGGGAGCCATATCGGCCAAGGGGCCCGGGAGGCAATCCCGGGCCCCTTGATTTCGTATCGATGCACATTTGGCCCAAACAGGGGAACCGACTACCGCAGCCCGACCTCAATTCTCCTGTGACCATTGAACCGCCGGCTCCAGCCATCCACAAGAAGAGCTCCCGCGAACTGGGGTTAATGCCACCCACAACAAGTTGTAGTGGTTAACGAACCGCTTATTGCCGTTATTGGCCGTGGGGTGGACTCTGCCGGCACTGCGAAAATCTGGGTTGGAGGGAAGGCCTGTGGAGCCAGGCATTGCTACGACTATCCTGCCGCTAACCGACGACGCGGAGGTGATCCCGTCCTCGTATTTGTCGCCTGAGGGGGCGATCTTCGCCCGCTATCAAAAGGCGGTGCTTCGATACACTGGAACCGTCGTGCCAGACACACCAGAGAATCGGGCAACGGCGATCCGTTGTCACGATCAGGGGCTGTCGTTTCAGGAGGCCGGCATATTGCAAGCCATGACCCTGGTCAAGAACGGCATGGCGAACCCGGCACCTGCCCTCAAGGAGGCCGTCGACGGCCTGCCACCGGAGCGGCTCGCCTTGATGCATCGTATCTGGCGGGAAGGGGTTGCCCCGTCCGACCATAATCCGACGCGAAGCAACTCAAAGGCCATGGTGATAATGGCCGTGGGGGCGGTCTTCATTATCTCCCTGGTTGGCTGGGCAGGATCGATATACTTGCCAGGCACCAATGGTTCGGTTGAGGAGTCACCTGCCTCCATCCCAACTCCAAAGCCGCAAAAGCCGGCAATCGATAGCGCGAAAAGCGTTGCACCCACCAACCAGACAAGACTTTCCGAAGCTCAGGGACTCTTGAAAGGAATGGGCCTTTACGAAAACAAGGTGGATGGCATCTATGGGCCGGGAACCAAAGCCGCGCTCAAGGCATTTCAAGCCCGATACGCATTGGAGCAGACCGGGAATTTGGATGACACGACGTTCCACAAGCTGAGAGATGCGGCAGGCAAGTGATGGCCGTTTTGACCAAGAGCGGAGGTTGGATCAACGCCGCGATGACCCGGTCTCTGGCATTTTAACCCGACGTCCGCTCTTGACCCAAAGCAGATATCCGGACCAGGCCATCATTGATTTGAGGATGGTCGGGGCTGGTTTCTGCGAGTGCCTTCTTCGTGCTTTCAAACTTGCTCCCCATCTACTCGACAAGGCCGGCCAAGTCAGCCCCTGACGTGCCGTCCTTGGTCTTGGCCTCAACATGCGACAGCGCCAAGGCGCCGATGAAGCCGCTCGCGGACTTGAGGCTGTGGGCGGTTTCGTGGATGGTCTCACGGTCATTCACTGCCAAAGCCGCGTCAAGGGTGGCCAATTGTTCACTGGAGCTCTCCAGGGACAGCGCAACAAACCGTTCAAACCCAAGTGGGGGGCGAGGGCGTGCCAGCCTGGCGGCACTGTCAGGCGCCAAGATCCACCAACGGCATCGGGACCGGGGACGACGGAACTAGGCTGAATTGACTTTGGCGGTGCTGGGGGCGCAGTGTGGGGCCGGGCCCCGTTGGCCCCACTCCATTCCGCTGTTCCCTGCCCCTTCCCTTCCGTTCCATTGCCGAAGTGCCGATGTCCCAAGACCGCGACGATCCCAAATCTCCTTCCCCCGTGCCCGAGATCCGCCCGGGGCTCCTCGGGTCCTGGGACGCGTTGCCGGCCAACGTCCGAGGGGTGGTCTTCGTCATGGCGGGCGGCTTCCTGCTGATCGTCATGGCCTCGATCGTCAAGCAGCTGGGCAACACGCTGCCGGCTTTTCAGATTCTGTTCGTTCGCTCCCTGGCGGGGCTGATCGTGATCCTGCCGCTGATCTGGCGGCTCGGATTCTCCATCCTCAAGAGCAACCGGCCAGGCCTTCATCTGATGCGCGGCACGGTCGGGTTCCTCGGCAACGTCTGCTTCTTCTTTGCCCTGATCAACCTGACCATCGGCGACACGGTGACGATCCAGTTCTCCCGCCCGCTGATCATGGTGGTGCTGGCGGCGATCTTCCTCGGCGAGGCGATCGGCGCGCGCCGTGCCGTGGCCACGGTGATCGGGTTTGGCGGTGTCCTGATCATCACCCGGCCGTTCGGCGAGGGATTCGATCCCTGGGTTTTCTCCGCCGTCGGCGGGGCGCTGTTCGGGTCCTTGGTGGTGGTCTGCGTCAAGCTCTTGAGCCGGACCGAAACGACGCCGGTGATCATGTTCTATTACGCGCTATACACGACCCTGTTTTCCCTGATCCCCGCCCTGTTCGTCTGGCAGGAACCGACCCTTGAGGAATGGGCGCTATTGCTGCTGACCGGTGCGCTGTCCATCGTCGGCCAGAGCATGTTCACCCATGGCGTCGGACTCGGCGAAACCAGCTTCGTGATGCCCTTCGATTATTTGCGGATCGTCTATTCGTTCCTGCTTGGTTTCGTGCTGTTCGCCGAGGTGCCGGGATACTGGTCGCTGACGGGCGCGGCCGTCATCGTCGGCGCCAGCATCTACCTGCTGCGGTTAGAGCGTCGCAATACCCCGGACTAGGGCAATCCCCTACTCGCCCTGTACGATGGGATTGTGCAGGGTGCCGATGCCTTCGATCTCGATGCGCAGGTCCTGGCCCGGCTCCAGGAAGATGCCCTGGGGCCGGCCGTTGCCAGATGGCGTGCCGGTGGCGATGACGTCGCCGGGGCGCAGGGTGAACTTGTGGGACAGCGCCTCGATCTGTTCGGCGATGGTGAAATGCATGAACGATGAACTGGAATCCTGCTGCAATTTCCCCGCCACCCACTGTTTCATATCGAGGTCGTAGACGTCCTTGATCTGGCCCTTGGGCACGATCCACGGCCCCAGCGGCGCACCGGTATCGAAGCTCTTGCCGGACAGGAAATCATGGGTGCCGTTCCAGTCCTGACGCCGTCCCTGATCACGCAGCGAGAGGTCGTTGACGATGGTGTATCCGGCGACGTAATCCATCGCCTCCGCGGCGGTTACGTTGCGGGCCGGGCGGCCGATCACGGCGGCGAGTTCGGCTTCCCAATCGACCTTCTCGGAATGCGAGGGCAGCCTCACCTCGGCCTCGGGCCCGATCACGCAATGGGAGCCCAGTTTGATGAAGTGCAGGGGCCGGACCTTGGTCTTGTCCGGCGGTTCGCGGCCCGACATTTCCTGCATGTGGTCGGTGAAATTGGCAAAGGCGCAGAAGATCGCGTCGGGATAGAGGATCGGCGCCAGCAGGTCGACAT
>JAHEKA010000257.1:389-4682 GCA_024638585.1 Rhodospirillales bacterium | reverse complement strand
ACCCGCCGCACCGGCGTTTCCGGATGGACATCGTCCGAAGAGCGGCGGCGCTGCAGGGAAATCTTGCCGTTCTGCTCCCATTCGCCCTTCACCGCGGCCTGCGCGAATCGCTCCCAGGTTTCGCCCCAATCGCCAAGATGCACGCCATGCCAGGGTGCCTGCGGGCTCAGGGTCGGCAGGCCGATCTTCTCCCACAGCTTTTTGGCGTCTTCCATGAACTCCTTCGCCGGCAACGCCAGCGGCGGCATTAGGCTCTTTGACGTGGCGTCGATCAGCATCGTGGAATTGGACGTATCGTCGTGCTTCGGACCATGGGTCCGTGACCTATAAGGAACAATCACGACGTCATTGATCGGATTGGATCTGTAGGCCATCGACCAAAACACCGCGTCCGCGTTATGCGGATCAACGTCGTCGGTCACGGCGATGACGATCTTGCCGCATTGCGCCTGCATGGTGGCGGCCCCCTGCAGGCAGCGCCAGACCTCCGACTGGGGAACGCCGTATTTGAACTGCAGGAAGATGATGGGGCGGAGATTGGACAGCGGCTCATGCATCACGACGCCGGTGAGCCCGTTGACACCCATAACCTTTTGTAGGTGATTCAGGAACAAGGGTTCGTAGGCCACCTTTTTGATGACGCTCGATTCGCTGGGCGTCACCTGGCTCACGATCGAGGGCAGGATCGGATCGCGCCGCATCGTGATGGCCGTCACTTCCATCGGCATGTTGAACTCTTCCAGCGCGATATGGCCGTGGCTCTCGCCGAACGGGCCTTCCGGCTCCACCACATCGGTGTCGATCAGGCCCTCGACGATGATTTCCGCGTCGGCTGGGATCTCAAGGTCGACGGTCAGGGCCTTGGCGACACGGAGCGGCGCGCCCGCGAGCCCGCCGGCCACCGCCATTTCGTCGAGGTCTATGACGAGCTTCTGTGGGCCCGTATACTGAATGATAGGTGCCGCGCCGAGGACGATGGCAATCGGCATGCGTTCGCCCCGTTTCTTGTATTTTTGCCAGTGCTCATAGCCCCCGGCGCCGGTCAGGCGGGTGGCCATGCGGACGCCCAGCCGGTCGGTTGCCTTGAGGCCGGCGCGATAGGTGCCCATGTTGCGGATGCCGCTTTCCGGATCCTTGGTGACGCAAAGCGTTGCCGTCAGATAGGGCGCCGAATCGAATCCCGGGCTAGATATCGGGATCGGAAGCGACGCCAGACCGCCGCCTGGCTTGCGCAGTTCCTCGCCCTGAATGACGACTTCTTGGCATGGCGGGTCATCGACGCTGACCGGCTCGATAGGAGCCGTGATTCCGCGGTTCCAGACATCGCCGATCTCCTCTTCGGGCACGCCCATGCCGACGGCATAGATGTCCGGATTGGCGGCGAACACGCCGACCACGACGGGCGTATCGAACTTGCGTCCGTCGGACCCGTGAACGTTTGTAAACATGAAGGCGCGTCGGGCATCTTCCGGCAACCCGCCGACGAACTGCCAGCGCACCAGCGGATGGAGTTGCGTGTCCTTGTTGACGGGCTCGTCAATGCGCGTTAGCAAGCCTTTGGCTTCCAATCGCTCCAGGTGCTCGCGCAGGTCGAGCGGCGCGTGAATCACTTTGCGGTCGTCCATGATATGCCCTTATCCGAGGTGGTGCCGATATCGTTCTGAGCCGGGCGGCTGACCGCGCCGGCTCCCGGTGAAAACATTCCCTGAGCGGCGGCCCGAGCGGCGCTCCGAACCCTGAGCAACCGGCCGCGACGGATCGCCCGTCTCACACCGTCATGGTGCAGCGGTAGAGGACGCGCTCGGCGTTGCTGGTGTAGTCCTTGATCGCCCGGTGCTGAACGACGCGATTGTCCCACACGGCCAATGCGCCTTGCTTCCATTCGATCCGGCAGGTCGCCTCAGGCGACTTGATCATGTCGAACAGGATGCCGAGGATATTCTGGCTGTGCACGCGGTCGACGCCCTTGATGTAGCAGACATAGCTTTCATTCACCGCGACCCATTTGCGGCCGGTGACCGGATGCTCGCGTACCAGGGGCATTTCAAAAGGCGGCATGCGCAGGCGGGCCTGGGCGGCCTCTTCTGGATCGAGGTAGCGGTCGGTGATATGGCCCGTCGCGTCGGGCGATTGGATGACCTGCAGCGAGTCCAGGTAGCGCGCAAAGAGCGGATCGAGCTGTTCGTAGACCCAGGCGGCGTTGGAGAAGATGGTATCGCCGCCGGATTCGGGGATCGTCTTGCCATACAAGCCGGTGAAGGCGGGGGCATCGATGCGAAAACCGCCGTCGGCATGCCAGACGTGGTTGCGCAGGTGATCGTCCTTGGCCGACAGGATCATCGTCGCCTCGGGATTGTCCGGTGCGCGGGGCGTGTGGGGCCCGTCGTAGTTGAAGAACTCGCCCAGGCAACCGGCGAACTTGGTGAAGTTCTGCGCCGTCACGGTGCCGGGCTCGAAAATCGCCAGGCCACGGTTGTGCAACTGGTCGCGCATGGCGGCGCGGAAATCGTCTGATACCGATTCACCATCGAACCTGTAACCGGAAATATAGGAGCCGATCGAAGGCTTGATCGAAGAGACGCTGACCCCATCGGGCAGGGCGCCGGCGCCGGACTCCGGGCGAATGGGGGGTGTTGCGAGAGACATGTGAGAAACCTTTCTTGCCCTGGAACTTTATAACGTAGTTGTAGTGTAAAATTCCGGGTGCTTCAATGGTGAGGCCGTGTTTTGGGGGTCCGCGGCTGGCCCTGTAATCCTGGAGCAGTTGGGGAGTAGATCTTGACAGCTGGCCTGTTCCGGGGCCCGGCTCGAACGAGGCCCCGTGCAATGGACTGGTTTTCCCCGCGCGGCGGGACTGCTATACTGCCCCCGGCCTATCGTCGAAGACATTAACCAAGAGGAAATACGATGGCTTTGCCGCAAATAGGAAGCACAGCACCCGCGTTCACGTTACCCAATCAAGATGGTAAGAGCGTCAGTCTCGCCGATTACGCGGGAAAAAACGTGTTGGTTTGGTTCTACCCACGTGCCTTTGGTGGCAATTGAACGAAGCAAGCCAATGGGTTCCGTGATCGAACCCAGGACTTCAAAGACAAGAATGCCGAGGTTATCGGTATCACCTTCAGTCCAGTTGAGGAATTGAAGGCGTGGTCCGATGAGACCTCACACACCTTCCAGCTTCTCTATGATTCCGACCGGTCGGTGGGCATGGCCTATGGCGCTGCCGAAAGCGCGGATCAGGAGAAGCCGAGCCGGGTATCCGTCCTCATCGGACCCGACGGCAGCGTGCTCAAGACCTATGAGGTCTCCGATGCCGTAGGGCATCCGGACGCAGTGCTCGCGGATCTCGGTTGACGGTCCCGGCGTGCGGATGCGCGCCGCAGATGATGAACGGGGTAAGGCCCTGCGCCTTGCCCCGTTCACTGCACCTGCTGCAATCCCTTCCAAAGCAGGATGGCGGCGCCTGAGAACAGCACAAGCTGGAAGGCGCCATAGAAGCGTTTGGCGTCGGCGCGGCGGAAAAAGTGAATGCCCGCCCAGGCGCCGATCAATGAGGGCGGCACCATGATCAGCGCCTCCATCAGGAGCCGCAGCGAGATCAGGCCCAAAACCGCCGCGGCGAACCAGCGCCAATAGATGAAGATGGCACCCAGCAGGATCGACGTACCGCGCAGGAGTGTCGGCGTCGGGCAGGCGAATTTCAGGTAGATCGAATAGAGGTACATGCCGCCGCCGCCGGCGATCCCGGCAATCAGCCCGGCCGCGCTGGAGAGCATGAATGCCGTCTTAGGACTTCGGAAATCGACGCGCCCGGTCAGCCGTTCCATGACGTGAAAGTGATCGAGCGCCACGATTCCCGCCATCACAACGCCGAGGCAGATGGTCAGCCAGCCTGGTTCCAGCGACTTGAAGACGAACACGCCGAGGGTGATCGCTGCGAAACCGGAGATGAACATGGGCTTGGCCACCTGCCAATCGCCGTGGCGCAGCGCAAAGGGGAAGATCTGGAACTGGCAATAGCAGGCCGTCACCATGCTCAGCAGGATGGCGTAATGGGGCTCCACCACCAGGGAGGAAAAGACGATGGCCGGGGCCACGGCACCAAAACCGAAAGCGCCCCGAATGACCGCCGTCGCCAGGTAGATCAGCACCAGCAGCCCGATGGTCGGCCAGTCCATGTCCTGGAACGGGATGAGATGGGCGGGGAGAAGGTCGAGGCTCACTTTGACGGCATCCCATCCCCGATTGACGGTTCTGTCATGGCGGGCGGACCTTACGCCCCCGGGCCGGGGC
>JAHEKA010000257.1:0-379 GCA_024638585.1 Rhodospirillales bacterium | reverse complement strand
CCGCCTGGGCTGCCGGGTATAGTAGTCCGAGTCCGGCGCTCGCACGTCACTGGGGACGAACGGCACCGGGCGGGGACCGGCCTTGTTCGAAGATTTCACCACAACCGATATCGAAACAAGCGGTGCCGTGATCCGCACCGTTCACGGCGGCGATGGCCCGCCGCTCTTGTTGCTGCACGGCAATCCGCTGACCCATGTGATGTGGCACAAGGTGGCCCCGGCCTTGGCCCAAAAGTTCTCGGTGATCGCCACCGATCTCAGGGGATATGGCGATTCATCGAAGCCCGAGGGCGGCGGCGATCATTCGGATTATTCGTTCCGGACCATGGCCCAGGACCAGGTGGAGGTCATGACCGCCCTTGGCCATGAACGCTTCCAG
>JAHEKA010000256.1 GCA_024638585.1 Rhodospirillales bacterium | reverse complement strand
GCGTCCCGACTCTTGCTTTCCGCAATCGCAGCTATGCAGGCGCTGAGGTCGGGCCCATCTTCGGGCTCGGGCATGCTGCTGAGGGGTGCCATTTTCCTCCTGGATCCCTGATTGAGCCATTTATCGGCCTGATCCTGAACTGCGACATTAAGAAACATATGGGGCCCCCGCAACAAATCGGATCCGCGCGAAACCGCGTCATTTCCTATTACTACGAAAGGTCTCTCCGATTGGATCACCGCGGAGACCAAAAAAAGCCCCGCCTGTTGGCGGGGCTTTCGGCGTCATTGAGAAACCGTAGGACAGGGGCTAGTCCTTGGGGAGGATCACGGTGTCAATGACGTGGATGACGCCGTTGGAGGCTTCGATATCGGCCTTGATGACCTTGGCGTTGTCGACCATCACGCTCTTGGTGGCGTCGACTTTGACCTTTGTGCCTTCAACGGTGGGAACCGAGAGCTTCTTGCCGGCGATGTCCGAAGACATGACCTTCCCGGAAAGCACATGGTAGGTGAGGATCGCCCTGAGCTTGGCCTTGTTCTCAGGCTTCAGCAGCGAGTCCAAGGTGCCGGCGGGCAGCTTGGCGAAGGCTTCGTCGGTCGGGGCGAAAACGGTGAACGGGCCCTTGCTCTTCAGGGTCTCGACCAGGTCGGCGGCCTTGACCGCGGCGACCAGGGTGTTGAAGGAGCCGGCGGACGCCGCGACGTCGACGATGTCCTTGGCCTTTGCCATGCCGGCGGTGAGCGCCAGGGGAACGGCGACAATGGCAGTGGCGAGAGCTTTCTTTACGAGGGTCATATGGATCTCCATAGGGTTGGGGTGCCTGTTTCCAAAACTTTTCGATCGTGGTGCAGCGTGATGCATGCTTCTGCGCGGTGATCGCCACTGTCTACGCCGACGGCCCGCGGTTGGATCACCGCGCGGACCAAAATTTCAAAAAAATTTATCGTCGTCGCCCCGGACGGCCGGTAAGTGATCCAAACCGGCACCGCGGACGTATCGGCAACCGATGACTTGAGAAACTCTCCCAGCGGTGGGGGAGCACACTGCCGGCGATGCCGGCCGGAAAGGGGAGGACGATGGCACCTTTTGATTTGACATTGGACGAAGCCGAGCAAGATGTGGAGCGCGGGTCCCGTGCGTTTGTCAACGTGAGCCGGGCGGACGCGGAAGATGCGATCCGCACGCTATTGACGTGGGCGGGCGATGATCCGGACCGCGAGGGCCTGCGTGACACGCCGTCTCGTGTGGCGCGCGCCTATGAAGAGTTCTTCAAAGGGTATGATGAAGATCCCGCAGCGATGCTGTCGCGGACCTTCGAAGAGGTCGAGGGGTACGATGACATCGTGCTGCTGCGCGACATCGCCTTCCAGTCCCATTGCGAGCATCACGTCGTGCCCATCGTCGGGACCGCCCATATCGCTTATCTTCCCGACCGCCGGGTGGTCGGCATCAGCAAGCTGGCCCGGGTCCTTGACGCCTTTGCCCGCCGCCTGCAGACCCAGGAGACCATGACGGCCCAGATCGGCACCGCGATCGAAACTGCGCTTCAGCCCCGCGGCGTGATGGTGATGGTCAAGGCCCAACACCAGTGCATGACCACCCGCGGCGTCAACAAGCCCGGCGTCGCCATGGTCACGCGCCATGTTTCGGGCGCCTTCCGCGACGATCCCGCGGTGGAGCGCCGCGTCATGGATATGCTGTCTGCCTGATCCTGAACGCCGTAAAGGCTGCTCCAAGACGGCCTGACATCGCACCAGGTATTGACTGACACGACGCGGCGGTGTTTATCACCCGCATTCGGGCCCGCGGCGGGATGTGCCATGGCGGGCCGGTCTAAAAAAGGGGCGGCGTGGGCGAAATGGACAGTCTTCTCGAAGGGTATCAGCGTTTCAGACGCGCCGTATATCCCAGCCATCGTGAGACCTACCGCAGCCTGGCGGCCGAAGGCCAGTCGCCCCGGGCCATGGTGATCGGCTGCTGCGATTCCAGGGTCGATCCCGGCGCCATCTTCGATGCCGGACCGGGCGAGCTGTTCGTCCTGCGCAACGTCGCTAACCTGGTGCCCCCCTTCGCCACCGATGGCGGTCACCACGGCACCAGTGCCGCCATCGAATTCGCCGTCGGCACCCTCGGCGTCGCACATATCCTGGTCATGGGCCACACCTCCTGCGGCGGCATCCGGGCTCTGATGAGCGGGCTGGGCCGCGCCGGGGGCGATGGCAGTCATATCGAAACCTGGATGTCCATCGCCGTGCCGGCATTGGAGAAAACCCTCCAAGCCGGCCACCAAGCCGGCACCGACGCTTGCGCCGCGGCCCTGGAACAGGCGGCCATCGGCCACTCACTGGAAAACCTCAAGGGATTCCCTTCGGTTCGCGCGGCAGTGGCTGAGGGGCGGCTTCGGCTCCACGGCGCTTGGTTCGATATCGAAAGCGGCGCACTGCACCTCAGGGACGATGCCAGCGGCTCGTTCCAGCCGGTCGCCGTGCCGGACGAATAGGCGGGAGCTCTCGGGACCGCTAGAGGGGCTCGGCGCGAAGCCAGACGCCTCCTTCGGGGCGCAGGGTCATCAGCATGGTCGGCACCGGTAGTGGCTGGTCGCCGAGACTGAAGCGGAACCGGGCCAGCAGCGTGGCCAGGATGATCTGGGCTTGCATCATGGCGAAATTGGCGCCGACACAGACCCGCGGCCCGGCGCCAAACGGCAGGTAGAGGAAGCGGTCGCGGGCCTCGGCGGCGGCGGGCGCAAAGCGGCCGGGATCGAAATCGTTGGGGCTCTCCCACCACATTTCGTGGCGATGGAGCGCATAGATCGGGATGAAGATGGTGTCTTTCGGCCTGACCTCCCGTCCGGCCAGCACGTCGGGCGTGCGTGCCGTGCGGGCCACCAATCCCACAGGGGGATAGAGCCGCATGGCTTCCTCGATCGCCTGGCGGACATAGGGCATGGCGCCAAGATCGTCCGCGCCCGCCGCCGGTCCGCTTAAGGCGGCCTGTGCCTCAGCCCGAGCGCGGTCTTGGGCATCTCGGTCCATTGCCAGAAGCATCAGCGACCAGGCCAGCGCCAGCGCCGTCGTCTCGTGTCCGGCGACGATGAAGAACTGCATGTTGTGCAACAGCTCAGTCGGAGACATTCGCCGCCCGCTTTCCGGGTCCTCGGCCTGCAGCATATGGTCCAGCAGATCGTCGGCGCCGCTACCGCCTTCGTCCCGGCGGGCCGCGATGGCGCTGGCGACCATGGCATGCATGGTGCGCACCGATCCGCGGCCCAGCAGGGCGCCCGGCCGAGGCATCCAGTCGGGCATCTGCAGGAAATCCAGCAGAGAGGCTTTGCCGACGGTTTCGAAATAGCGGACGATGGCCCGGCCATAGGTTTCCGCATCGAAATGCTCGCGGCCGGAAAGGGCGACCTCGCAGATCACGTCGAAGGTGGCCGACAGCATCTCGCTGACCATCTCCGCCGCGGCGCTCTGCCTGGCGAGGCGCGCCGCGGCGCGTTCCGCGGTGGCCGTCATCAACGGCGCCAGGGCCACCACATTCCGTTGGGCAAAGACAGGGGCGACGGTGCGCCGCTGCCAGCGCCAGGCCTCGCCATCGGAGGTGAACAGACTGTTGCCGACGGCGGGCCGCAGCATGCGAATCATCACCTCCGCCTTGGGATAATTGTCGATATTTTCCAGGAAGATCCGGGCGAGAGCGCCAGGGTCCTGCACCATGTGCCAACGCGCGCCGAGCCGGCCCGAAACCATGGGCTGGCGATAGGACAGGGCGGGAATGATCTCCAGCACGTTGCGCCGGGAGGCGCGCACGGTTTCAAACAGAGACAACGGGCGACCGGGCGGTGCCACATGCGGGGGCATCGCTTTTTTGGGGGTCTCGGGCGGTGTATCAAGCATATCGGGCGCCGAGTCGTCTGCCGGTGCAATCATGGAGGTCCGCTCATCGATCCAAACCCGTGAACCAAACGTATAGTGTAAAACCAAACGCCTCCATTACGGCAGGGAGCCATGGCGCAGAAGCCGGTCATCTTTTGGTTCAGGCACGATCTCAGGCTTACCGACAATCCGGCCCTCACCGCAGCGGCACGGACGGGACGGCCTATGATACCGGTTTACATCCTGGACGACCACGCCGCGGGGGATTGGGCCCTGGGCGGCGCCAGCCGATGGTGGCTGCATCACAGCCTGGCATCCCTGGAAGCCGATCTCAAAGCGCGGGGCTCGACGCTCAGCCTGTATCGCGGGGACAGCAAGGACATCCTCTCAGGCCTCTGCGCCGAGACCCAGGCCGAGACCGTCTTCTTCACCCGGGCTTACGACCCGCCTGGAACGGCGCTGGAGAAAGCCATTGCCGAGACGCTTAAACGAATCGGAGTCCGGGCCAAGCGTTTCGGCGGTTCCCTCCTGTTCGAGCCCGAAGCCCTCAAGACCAAGTCCGGCGGCCCGTTCCAGGTCTTCACGCCATTCCACAAGGCCTGCCTTTCTCAAACCGTTGCGGTTCCCGCCGATGAGGAAATGTCCCTGTCGGCGCTGCCAGATGCCGTTCGTGGGGATGCGCTTGCCGAATGGCGGCTGACCCCCACCGGTCCCGACTGGAGCGCCGGCCTGGCCGAGACCTGGGAGCCCGGTGAGGCAGGGGCCGCCCGGCGGCTTGAGGCCTTTCTTTCCGACGGTCTTGCGGCCTATCCGGAAAACCGCGAC
>JAHEKA010000255.1 GCA_024638585.1 Rhodospirillales bacterium | reverse complement strand
CGCCGCCTTCCGCTAAAACCCGCGTGATCGCCGCCGTCAGCGTCGTCTTCCCATGGTCAACGTGACCAATCGTCCCGATGTTGCAATGCGGCTTCGTACGTTCAAACTTTTCCTTCGCCATGACGTCTCTCCGTTCCCCTAGGCGAGTTTTGCACGAACTTCGTCGGCCACCGCTTGGGGGACCTGTTCGTAGCGCTCGAAATGCATGGTGAATTGCGCCCGACCCTGACTCATGGAACGCAACGTGTTGACATAACCGAACATGTTGGCCAGCGGCACCAAGGCCGAGATCACCCGGGCGTTGCCGCGCTGGTCCATGCCGGACACCTGGCCGCGGCGGGACTGGAGGTCACCCATGATGTCGCCCATGTATTCCTCGGGCGTCACCACCTCGACCTTCATCAACGGTTCGAGCAACGCCGGGGCGCCCTTCTGCATGCCTTCGCGGAAGGCCGCGCGGGCCGCGATCTCGAACGCCATTACCGATGAATCGACGTCATGATAGGCGCCGTCCACCAGCTCGACCTTGAAGTCGATCACCGGGAAACCGACCAGGACGCCGGTGTCCTTGGCGCTGGCCAGGCCTTTTTCCACACCGGGAATGTATTCCTTGGGCACGTTGCCGCCGACGATCTTGCTTTCGAAGCCGTAACCCTCACCGGGGGCGGGGTCGAACAGCAGCTTGACCCGGGCGAACTGGCCGGAACCGCCGGTCTGCTTCTTGTGGATGTAATCCACCTCGGCCGCTTTGGTGATGGTCTCACGATAGGCCACCTGAGGCGCGCCGACATTGGCATCGACCTTGAACTCGCGCTTCATGCGGTCGACCAGGATATCGAGATGCAATTCCCCCATCCCCTTGATCACGGTCTGGCCGCTTTCTTCATCGGTGGTGACTCGGAAGGAGGGGTCTTCCTGAGCAAGGCGCGCGAGCGCCTGACCCATTTTTTCCTGGTCGCCCTTGGTCATGGGCTCGACCGCGACCTCGATCACCGGTTCCGGGAACTCCATGCGTTCCAGGATGACCGGATTGTTGGGATCGCACAGCGTATCGCCGGTCGTGACATCTTTGAGGCCCGCAATAGCGACAATGTCGCCGGCACGGGCCTCTTTGATGTCTTCACGGGAATTGGCATGCATCAGGAGCATACGGCCGATGCGCTCGCGCTTGCCCTTGACCGTGTTCATGATGCTGGAGCCGGTCTCGAGCACGCCCGAATAGACCCGTACAAAGGTCAGCGAACCGACGAAAGGATCGGTCATCACCTTGAAAGCGAGGGCGGAGAAGGGCTCGGAGTCGGAACTCTTGCGGACCATCGGCTCTTCGCTCTTGGGATCGATCCCCTTGATGTCGGGAACTTCGGTGGGCGCCGGCAAGTAATCGATGATGGCATCCAACAGCGGCTGCACGCCCTTGTTCTTGAACGCGGAGCCGCACAGAACCGGCACCAGGTCATCCGAGCAGGTGCCTTTGCGGATACACGCCTTCAAGACCTCGACGTCCGGCTCATCGCCTTCGAGATAGGATTCCATGGCGTCGTCGTCCTGCTCGATCGCCGTTTCCACCAGCTTGGCGCGGTATTCCTCCGCCTCGCTCGCCATGTTGTCGGGGATATCGGTCACTTCGAACTCGGCCCCCAGCGTCTCTTCCTTCCAGATGATCGCCTTTTTCGAGAGCAGATCGACGACGCCGACGAAACCGGCTTCGGCGCCGATGGGAAGCTGGGTCACCAGTGGGGTCGCGCCCAGCCGATCGACGATCATGTCGACACAGCGGAAAAAGTCGGCGCCGACGCGGTCCATCTTGTTGACGAAACAGATGCGGGGCACGGCGTACTTGTCGGCCTGGCGCCAAACGGTTTCCGATTGGGGCTCGACACCGGCCACGGAATCGAATACCGCCACGGCACCATCAAGGACGCGCAAGGACCGCTCCACCTCGATGGTGAAGTCCACATGGCCGGGGGTGTCGATGATATTGACCCGGTGGTCGCGCCACATCGCCGTCGTCGCGGCCGAGGTGATGGTGATCCCGCGCTCCTGCTCCTGCTCCATCCAGTCCATGGTGGCGGTGCCTTCATGGACCTCGCCGATCTTGTAGGACCGGCCGGTGTAAAACAGGATGCGTTCCGTCGTGGTGGTCTTGCCGGCATCGATATGGGCCATGATGCCGATGTTTCGGTAAGATTCGAGTGGATGCGTTCGTGCCATGACAAAAGTTCCTGAGAATGTATCGCGTGTCTGACGGACGCGTCCCTGTTGTTACCAGCGGTAATGGGAAAAGGCCTTATTGGCCTCCGCCATGCGGTGCGTGTCTTCGCGCTTTTTCACCGCATTCCCACGATTGTTGGCGGCGTCCAGCAACTCGTTGGAGAGCCGGTCCACCATGGTGTTCTCGTTACGCCCCCGCACCGCCTCGATGATCCAGCGGATGGCAAGCGTCTGGCGCCGGTCGGCGCGGACCTCGACGGGGATCTGGTAGGTGGCGCCGCCGACCCGGCGGGAGCGCACCTCGATGGCGGGCTTGACGTTCTCAAGGGCGTCGTGGAAGACCTTGAGAGGATCCCCGGCCTTGCCGGAGATGGTGTCGAAGGCGCCGTAGACGATCTTCTCGGCGGCCGATTTCTTACCGTCCAGCATCAAGGAATTCATGAATTTGGTGACGACGAGGTCGCCGAACTTGGCGTCGGGCAGGACTTCGCGTTTTTCTGCGGCGTGGCGGCGGGACATGCTCTGCTCCTACCTCGGGCGCTTGGCGCCGTATTTGGAGCGGCGCTGGCGGCGGTCGCCGACCCCCTGGGTATCCAGAGTGCCGCGGATGATGTGGTAGCGCACGCCGGGCAGATCCTTGACCCGGCCGCCGCGGATCATCACCACGGAATGCTCCTGCAGATTGTGTCCTTCGCCGGGGATGTAACTGGTCACTTCGAAACCGTTGGTCAGGCGCACGCGGGCCACCTTGCGCAGCGCCGAGTTGGGCTTCTTCGGCGTGGTGGTGTAGACGCGGGTACAGACCCCGCGCTTTTGCGGACAAGCCTCCATCGCCGGAACCTTGTTCCGGGCAATCGGCTTCTTGCGCGGCTTGCGAATCAACTGGTTGATCGTCGGCATCAGGACAAACCTTCCAATTTCCCATCGGGGCCGCGGCCAAAGGCCTCAAGCGCCCGCTCCGTCCCGGTCAAACCGGGATCAAACCCTTGAAAATACACAACAAGCGAGCACACGCAGATTGCCTGCGATCCGCTCGCTACCAGTCCATCAAACGGCCCGACCGAAGCGGGGCCTATAAGGTTGCTTCAAATACACGAGACCGCGTCTAGGATGGACACCTACCACCGGCCCCAACGAAGGAGCGCGCATACTAGGGATGGAGCCAGGGCCCGTCAACCCCTCATTTACCGAAAAAAATGCTTATTTTCCGGGGGCCTCCGAGGGTTTCGCGAACTGCCGGACGGGCCGATTCCATCGCCTCATTAACGATGTCGCTCGGGCGCCGGACAATGCCCTCAACTCGTCGGCTTTACTGGATCCAGGGTTTGCAAAGAATTCGCTCACCAGCCGGGAGGTCGGGTGGCCGCAACGGATGGCGTCTCACGGAATCGGGCAAGCCAGGCAGCCATTTTCGGGTGCCCGTCGCGCCACCCCAATTCGGGAACGCCTTCCTGGAGCCGGTCCAGGTATTCCAGGGCACAGCAGAGTTCGAACGGGACGATGGTGTCGTTGTCCGTGAAACTGTCGAGCTCGTTTTCGATCTTGTCTATGCCGCGCTGATATTTGAGCATTTGCCGTCCAATCCACCACTCGGATTGCTCCGAATCCTCACGCCGCGCTTCCTGACGCCTCAAACCGGCCGCGTCCATGACCCCCAGAATGATGGCTTCTTGTTGCAAGACCTGGCGCCGCGCCGCTGGCTCCGCCGGATAGAGTCGCGGCGTGCCCAATCCGTCGATGTAAAGTGCGATCAACCTGGATTCGATCAACGTCTCGCCATCATCGGTGATCAAGGTCGGGATCTTGTCCAGAGGGTTGAGCCTGTCCAGCCCTGCCCCCGGTTCCCGCGCGGCGACAAATTCGATCTGGTCCTTAACCCCTTTTTCCAAGGCCGCGATATGCACGATCCGGACAAAAGGCGATGTCTGTGAGGAATAGAGCTTCATGGAAAGAGGTCCCCCGCGCGGCGCCGGAGAGATGTCCCGCTGCGCCGGAATGGCAGAAAAATTAGCGAGCAGACGGGAATCGAACCAATATTTCAATTCAGCGGCCAATCCCGCAGGCCTGTTGGATATACCTAATTCCATGGATTTCAGGCACATTTATTTGGTTAACTCCATGTCCGCTTATGACCCAAAGCGGACATCAGCAATCGGGTCTTGGCAACTTCCAAGAGCGGCTTGGCCCCGGGTTCAAACCTCGAGCCCAAAGACCCGTTCGCCCAATTGCACACGCTGATGGGTCCGATCATGGCGATGAAAGTTGGAGTGACGATGTCTGAATCCCCCACCTATACGATCTATACGCCCGAAAGTGATGCGCCGCAGCCCGGAGATTCGATCGAATGCCGCGTCATCGGCACCATCCGCACGCCCTACAAGCGGATGGAAGACTGCCCCTCGCGGCATAACAAGCGCGAACATCTCCCCTGCACGATCCGGCTCGCGCCGGAATACGCGCCCGGTCTCGACGGGCTGGAGGCCGGTGGCCGGGC
>JAHEKA010000254.1 GCA_024638585.1 Rhodospirillales bacterium | reverse complement strand
ACCGGGACCTTGGCGTGGGGCGAGATCTCCAACAGCCAGTCGGGTTTGTCACGGAGATTCACATAGGTCACCTCGAACGGCACCTCCTTGGCCCGCATCGCGATAACCGCACGCTGAACCCAGGGACAAGTATAGGAACCGATTAGGTGATAATTCTCGGCCATCTCCGCCTCCCGTGCCGAATTGTCCAACAAACCATAAGCTTACGATGCCCCGGTGCCTCCGTCAAAGGCATCGCGGGCGGCCCTGACGTCCCCCCGGTCTGGGCCCGCCCGTCGAGCAGCCATACCCCCTTCCCTTTCAAGATCGTTGCGCTACCATGAGCCGCAAGCCGACCTGGGGGAAATCATGGGAAGCGAATTGTTCAACGATCTGAATTGGTGGGCCATCGGCCTTGGCACGGTCCTGGCCTTCCTGCTGGGCTGGCTTTGGTATTCGCCGAAGATGTTCGGCGCAAAATGGGCCGAAGGGGTGGGCCTGTCCCTGGAAGATTGCGGGGAGATGCCGGTCGCGGCCATGGTGGGCCAACTTGCGGGCACGTTTCTTTTGGCGTGGCTGGTGGGGATCATGACGATCGCCGGTGCCTATATGACGCTTGCGCTCATTGTCGCGACGATCATCGTGCTGATGGCCGCAGGCGGCCTGTTCGCCAAGAAAAGCACCTATGCCATCGCCACGGAGACCGGGTTCGTCGTCGCCATGGCGGTGATCATGGTGGTGGTCCAGAAGGTTCTCTAGGGAACCGCCTCTTCTTCTGGATGTTCGATGTTGGTGATTTGCGGGAACTTGCGCATCCAGACGACGACGATCAACACCGCCGCCGCGCCGCCAATGAAGACGGAGCCCACCGCCCCCACCATGGCGGCGACGACGCCGGATTCAAACTGACCCAACTGGCTGCCGACGGTGACCGACAGGTTGCTGACCGCGGCGACGCGCCCGCGCATGGCGTCGGGAGTGCGCAACTGGATGATGGTCTGGCGCAGCACCTGGCCCAGCATGTCCCCTGCGCCCACGGCCAGCATGCAGGCCATGGACAGGATCATGTTCTCTGAGAAGCCGAATATGATGGTGGCGACGCCGTAGACCGCAACGCCCCCGAACAGCCAGCGCCCCGTCCGCCGCCGCACCGGGAAGCGGGCCAACACGATCCCCATCACCAGCGCACCGATGGCGGGCCCTGCCCGCAGCAGGCCAAGTCCCACCGGTCCGACCTCGAGGATATCCTTGGCGAAGATCGGCAGGAGGGCGGCGACGCCGCCGAAGAAGGTCGCCATCAGGTCGAGGGACATCAGGCCGAGGATCACCGGCTGCTTGAAGATGAACTGGAGGCCGGAGAACACCGTGTTCCAGGTCCGGCCGCGGGCCCCTGGATCGCCGTATTCGGGCGGCCTGAGGGCGTAGCTCGCCAGTGCCGCGATGACGATCAGCAAGAGGCAGATGGCATAATCAAGGCTAATGCTGAAGATGATAATCGCGCCGCCGAGCGCCGGGCCGACCAGCGCCGATACCTTTTGGGCGGAGGTCGATATGGAAATTGCCTGGGCCACCAGCTCGCGCGGGACCATTGAGGGCAGGATGGCCTGCTGGGCCGGGCTGTCGAAAGTTCGGGCGATGGCCATGATCAGCAGCAGGACATAGAACGCCCAGACAGGCGGTGCCGCCATGTTGGTGAGGGCGATAAAGCCGATGGGAACGACGATCTGACTGGTGAGGCCGATGCGCAGGATCCAGCGTCGGTCGTAGCGGTCGGCCACCTGGCCGGCGAACAGGGTGAGCGCGAGCGGCGGCAGGAACTGAATCAGGCCGATCAGTCCGAGTTGCAGCGCACTCCCGGTGATCTCATAGATCTGCCAGGACACGATGACGCCGATCATCTGGCTCGCCGTGTTGGAGGTCAGCCGCATGACGAACAGCAGGCGGAATGGTCCCTCACGAAACAGGGCGCGAACGCTATCTTTTTTCTCGGAATCGCTGCTCATTGGCGGGGTGGCAAGCTGGCGGATCGCTGGCGGAATTGCCGAAGAGGCCTCCAGACTTACCGGCTTTTGATAGCCTGTCACCAAAAATTTCTCACCACGGCCGTTTACGCCGCAGCTACGGCCTTCCTATGATGGGGGCGATGACACTCGAGCACCTGATGTGGATCTTTGCAGGCCTATTCGTCGCCTTTGGCCTGCTGTTGGGGGTGAGCGAGGAAACGGCAAGCCGCAACCTTTGGGGGGGCTTGAGTGCGGGCTCACTTGGGTGCTTCGCCCTCGCCATGGCGGCCGACGGTGTCCAGCAGGGACGGATCAGGTTTGGTTTCGACGTCATCCACCGCGCGGCCCAGCCCCGCCTGTTTGCTGCGGCCATCATTGTGGTGCTCGCAGCCGGTCTCGGGACGTTGATTGCAGCGGTTTGGATTGGGTTCCTCAAACCGGCATCCGCAGTTGCGGTGGCGCACGAGATAATCGTTACAAACACCTACACATGAACGATATTTGAGTGTCTAATGCCGAAATGGTTGTCACTGACAGGGACGGCGGCCATGGTCAAGAAGATCATGATGGTCATCACGCTGACGCTGGCATTCTCTATGCCCGCGGCGGCGCAGGAATTTGAACAGGGCCTGGCTGCCCAAAAGCGTGGCGACTTCACGGCTGCGTATCGAATCTGGCATCCGCTGGCCGAGCGCGGCGACGGCGCGGCCCAGAACGCTGTCGGCCTGCTTTATGACAATGGCGAGGGTGTCCCGCAGGACCATGGCCGGGCGCTGGCCTGGTACCGCAAGGCGGCCCGCCAGGGCCATGCGGATGCGCAGTACAATCTCGGACTGATGTATGCCAATGGCCTGGCCGTCAGGCAGAACTACGATACGGCTCTTATGTGGTACCGCAAGGCGGCCGCCCAGGGGCACCGGGAAGCCAAGGTCAATCTCGACGTGCTGTACCTGATGGGCCATGTCACGCGGAAAGGCGAATCGCAATACGCCCAGACCCAACGCGCCCGGTCCGATCTGAAAAATCTCAAGACCACCAAAAACACTGCGTCGAGCGCTTCCAGCCCCCAGAAAACCGGAGCCCGTCCAGAGGCGCAGGCGGTCGCGCACGCCGTGCCGGCCGGAAAATCCGTATCCAGATCGGTGGAGGGCGATCAAGCCACCGCGGAGGCCCGCGACGCGCGAACGGATGTCGCCGCGATCGGGAACGCGTCTCCTCGGTCCGGTGCCGGTCCGGCCGGTGCCCCCTCCCCTGCCAAGGCGTCAGGCGCGGCTGAGAATCCCTTGATGGACAAGAGCCAGCCGCCTGCCCCAAGCGGCGATTTCCGGGTGCAGCTCAGTTCTGTCAAGACCAAGCTGCGGGCCATGAAGGAGGCCTCCCGCCTGAAGCAGGCCCACGAATCACTGCTCGGCCCTCTTGAGATCGAGCCCGTGCGCGCCGATCTCGGTGATCGGGGCGTGTTCTACCGGCTGCGGGCAGGGCCACTGTCCGATTGGGACAGCGCGAAGTCACTGTGCCGTGCGCTTTCGTCCCGCAATCAGGGCTGCATCGTGGTGAAAAAATAGGGTGTTGAAGCGAGGCTTTTCCCAATGACGAACCAGGACACCGAGGGGAGAATGCGCGTCACGTCCCTAGGGGCGGCCCTGGGCGCCGAGATTTCGGGGATCGATCTGCGTGAATCGCTGTCTCGTGGTCGGGCGGACGAAATTCTTGAGGCCTGGCGCACGCATCTCGTCCTGGTGTTCCGCGATCAGGCGCTCAGCACCGAGGATCAGCGCCGCTTTGCCGCCAATTTCGGAACGCTCCATGAGCGTCGGCGCGGCGGGACCAGCTTCGCCAAGGATAAGTACGGCCTCTACGAGGGCGACCCTACGATCCGCGAGGACCCCAACCTGATGCTGGTCAGCAACGTGCGGGTGGACGGCAAGCCGATCGGCGCGGTGGCCGATGGCGACATGTGGTTCCATATTGATTCCGGGTATTCCGAACGGCCCTATCGTTACACCGTTCTGCATGCCATCAAGTTGCCCTCTTCCGGCGGCGACACCCTGTTCGCCAATATGTACAAGGCCTATGAAACCCTGCCCGAAGAGCTGAAGGCCAAGATCGCGGGGCGCAAGGCGCTGCACATTCACGAATACAAGCGCACGGCCAAGGTAGACCTTTCCAAGGATTTCAGCACCTCGCCGCATTATTTCCATCCGGTGGTGGCGACCCATCCCGAGACCCGGCGCAAGTCGCTGTTCGTCGATCGCCTGATGACGGCACGCATCGAAGGCCTGGAGGCGCAGGAAAGCGAAGACGTCCTCGCCCGGTTGTTTGACCATGCGGAACGCCCCGAAATGATCTATGCCCATAAATGGCGGCCGGGTGACGTTGTCATGTGGGACAACCGCTGCGTGACCCATGGCCGAACGGATTTCCCTCGTCAGGAAGAACGCATTCTGCGCCGCTGTACCATCGAAGGCGATCCGATCCAACCTTGAACGGAGACGGCGCGGTGAATGGAGGAGGCCCCCTTACCGTGACACGACGCCTATCGGCTTTTCAGGCATTCATCGACGATCTGCGCGCCGCCTTCGCCGCTGCGGACGGCGATACAGCCCTGGCCATGGAGCAGGCGCGCCGTCTGCTGGAAAGGTTCGTCATGGACGACAGCGTACTGGCCCATTCCAAGGCCTGGCCGTCCACCGAAGGGCACAAGAACCTGTTGCTCTATGAGGATCCCGATTTCGGCTTTGTCATCAACG
>JAHEKA010000253.1 GCA_024638585.1 Rhodospirillales bacterium | reverse complement strand
TAGGCGCTGGCGATGGGGGTGATGGTAGCGCCGCCGGCACCGTGTTCGTTGGCGATGCGCTGGAGGATGGTTTCGGGTCCTACCGGTTCTGAAAAGAAGTTTCCCTGCCCGTAATCGCATTGCAGATCGCGCAGCAGCGTGACCTGTTCGGGCTGCTCCAGACCTTCGGCAACGATATCGAGCCCGAGGTTGCGCGCCAGCCCCGCCACGGCACGGACCACCTCCATGGAACCGGCGTTCAGCGTCGCGGTGGAAACGAAAGAGCGGTCGATCTTGAGCGTGTCGATCTGGAACCGGTGCAGGTAGCTGAGCGAGGAATACCCCGTTCCGAAATCGTCGATCGCCACTTCGAGCCCCAGCGCCTTGACGCCGTTCAGCGTCACCGCCGCCCGGGCCGGATTGTCCATCAACATGCTTTCGGTGATTTCCAGCTTGATCTGCTCGGGGTTGACGCCGGTGGAATCGACGATGTTGGAGATGTTGCGCACCAGATCGATGTCGGAGAACTGCCGTGAGGACAGATTGAAGGCCATGAACAGCGCGGGCGCCGCCGGATTGACCTCGGCCAGCTTGGCCTGAAAGCTGTGCAGGGCCATGCAGGCCTGTTCCAGGACCCAGAATCCGATCGGCACGATCAGGCCGCTGGTTTCGGCGAAGGCGATGAAGTCCGCGGGATAGAGCAGGCCGCGTTCGGGATGGTTCCAACGCAACAGGGCCTCGACCCCGGCGGTGGTGCCGGTCTTGAGATCGAGGATCGGCTGGAAATAGAGGGCGAATTCACTGCGTCCCAAGGCCTGGTTCATCTCGTCTTCCAGCTTGAGCTCCCGCATCGCCCTCTCGCGGTGGCGATTGAGGGTCAGGCCGGCGCCGAGAACCGCCTGGTCGGGGGCGTCCGCCGCGGGCTTCTGAGGGTCGCCCAACAGACGGCTTTCGGTATCGCGGTAGCGCTCCAAGATGTTGCGCATGAAGAAGGTCAGAAGCGGGTCGGCCTGCTCGAACTTCTCGCGCAGCTGGTCCAGGCTGATCACCACCAGGACGGTTTCCTCGACGGCGATGGCGCTGGTGCTGCGGACCTCGCTGTCGATCAGGGCCATTTCCCCGAACAACTGGCCTTCGCCCAGATTCGCGACCGCGATGCGCCGCCCGTGGCGCAGGGTCTCCAGCGTCACCGTGCCGCGTTCGATCACATAGGCGCAGGTGCCGGGCTCGCCCTCCCGGAAGACGAATGAGCCCGGCTGATATTCCTCGCGATATACTGATTCTCTTAGCATGCCCGCCGCCCGCCGGTGCGCGTGGGGCCAAGAAGCCGGCCCAAAATCCAGCCTCTTCATTGTCGGGCCGCTTCCTGAACAATTCGTTACCCCGGGCCAGGCCGGGCCCGCGCAGCCGCCAAATCCGTGCCCCCGGCGGGGGACGCCTGGGTTATAAGGGATTGGTCCCCGCCGCCCGGCTCGCCACGGCTACCGGAGACAAAGTGCGGCGCCGGGACCAAGGAAACAGCAAGGAGCGATCATGGCCAAGCGCAAGACAGTCAGGAAACCCCGGCACGGCGGCCGCACCCAGCCGGCGCCGCCGTTTGCCTTCCTGGATGAGGACTTCCTCACCTCGACCGACGCACGATCGCTCCGGATTCTCGCCGAATACCTGGAACCCGCCGCCCGCTTCAAGGCCGAAGGCATCGCCGACACCATCGTGTTCTTCGGCTCCGCCCGCATCAAACCCCGGGAGGAAGCGCAAAAGGATCTTACCGCGGCCCAGAAGGCGCATGCCGGGATCGGCGCCGCGCGCCAGCGGCTGCGCATGTCGCGCTATTACGAGGATGCGCGCGAACTGGCCCGGCGCCTGACCGAGTGGTCCAAGGGGCTGTCGGACTCCAAGCGTTTCGTGGTCTGCACCGGGGGCGGGCCCGGCATCATGGAAGCGGCCAATCGCGGGGCGGCCGATGCCAAGGGGCTCAATATCGGGCTCAATATCGCGCTTCCTTTCGAGCAGGAATGCAACGGCTACTCCACGCGCAGCCTGACCTTCCAGTTCCATTACTTCTTCATGCGCAAGTTCTGGTTCGCCTATTTCGCCAAGGCCATGGTGTTCATGCCCGGTGGCCTCGGCACCATGGACGAGATGATGGAGACCCTGACCTTGTGCCAGACGCTGAAACTGAAAAACCGCATGCCCATGGTGCTCTACGGCACGGATTTCTGGCGCGGCGTCCTGGACTTCAACGCCCTGATCAAGGCCGGCACCATCGGCCGGGAGGATCTCGACCTGCTCTACCGCACCGACAGCGTCGACGACGCGTTCGAATTCATCACCGAGGAACTGACCAGGACCGCGCTCGAGCGTCCCGGCGGCACCCTCGCTCCCTGGGAACATCTGGTTAGGAATCCGCTCAGGAAATAAGCCGCCAATCGCGCGCCGCGATCCACATCATGGCCAGCGCGATGGCGCAGAACAGAAGCCCGATGGCGCGCACCATGGTGCCTTGGCTGAACCGGCCCTGCAGGAGCGGCCCCAATTGGCCGCCGATCAGCACCCCCGGGATGGTGTAGCACACCAGGTTCCAGGGCACCGCGCCCACGCCGCCCGCAGACATCAGGCCCCAGATCTGGGTGGCGGACGCCGCGGCGGTGGTCGAGATGACCACCACCACGGAAGTGGCCGCCGCCACCGCGACCGGGACCCGGTTACGCCGCACCAATTGCGGCATGATCACCTCGCCGATTCCGGTCGACACCAGCCCGGTAAAGAAGGCGCCCAGCGCCGTCACGGCCCCGCCCGCGGTCTGACGCGGGGCGGCGAAGCTGTAAGTGTGCCCGGCCCGGTCCCTGACTGTGCGGAGCGCCATAGCCGCCGCCGGCGCGGATGCGGCGCCGCCTCCGTCGTCCGACCCCCGGGCGTAGCGGCCGCGGCGCAACATGACCCAGGCGCCGACCGCCATCAGCGCGCCATAGGTCGCCTTCAGCGCCACCTCGTGGGCCAGGTGGGAGGCCAGGGCGCCGGCCACCGCGAAGGGCACGGCAACGATGATGAAGGGCAGGGCGCTGCCCACATCGATCAACCGCTTGCGCCAATAGCCCACCAGGCCGGATGCGAATCCGAAGGTTTGGGTCAACAGCGCCGCGCCAAACGCGGCGGTGGCGCTTTGCAGCGGATATTCCGGTCCGAGCGCGGGAAAGATGATCAGGAAGATCGGCGTGAACAGGGCGGCCCCGCCGATTCCCGACAGCATGGCCGTGGTCGCCACCAGCACGGCGACGGGGAGCATGAACCAGTAAAGCGTGAAGTCCATCGCCGCCACCGGCAAACCAATTGATCGGCGCCGGGGGTCCGCCGGCGGGGCTGAAGCTATCTCAGGCCGGGCCGGCGTGCAAACCCGGGCAATGGCGGACGCCGGGGCGCGATAGGAACGAAAAAAAGGGGCCGGCATGTGCCGGCCCCAGTCCGCGGGGAGGCGGGAGCGATGCCGGGGGAGGGGCTGGATCGCTCCAGGGGGTGCCTTCCGGCCGCGTATCAACCGTTCATGAGGGCCCAACGTCCGTCGGGCTGGCGGCACGCGGTGCCATAGGCGGATTCCGTGCGGCCATCGATGGTGACCGTGGTCTCATAATCCCGGCACCTGCGCCCCGACGGCGCGGCGTAGCTGCGCCGCGGCGTCACGGTGCCCGAATGTCCGCTATCGGGGTTCACCCAGGTGCCGGCCTGCCCGTTGGCGCCATGCTCGAAGGTTTCCTGGGCGGTGCGGTCGGCATAGGCCCGGTCCGCGCGGTCGAGCGACCGGCCGACCTCGGAGCCGACATAGGCGCCCAACAGGGTGCCGACACCGACCGCGACCAGGCGCCCGGAGCCGCCGCCGATGGTGGAACCGGCCAGTCCCCCGGCCAAGGCGCCCACCAGGGTTCCGCCGCGTTCCTTGGGCCCGGCGCTGGAGGCACAAGCGGACAGGGCGAGGGCCGCGGCCAGCGCCAGGGCGGCGCCGGTGCGCCGGGGCACAAGGCCCCGGCCGGATGCGTTGAGAAGGGCGGTCATGTCATGCTCCTTTCCCGTGGTTTGGCGTGGGTTGCTGTCGGGTGCCGCTTAGAAGCGCCGGTAGCAGCGCATGGCGTGCCAGCGGCCTTGGCGCACCAGGCGGCGCACCGCGCGGTAGCCGAGGCGGCGGCCATGGGCCCGGTACTTCCAATAGCCGCGGCGGTCGGCGCGATAACGGGCGCGCCAGGGGCGGGTCTTGAAGCACACCACGCGACCGTGGCGCACCCGCTTCAGGAACCGGCCGCGCGGGCCGTGACGGCCCATCCAAACCCGGCGCCAACCGTGATCGCGGTGATATACTCCGTCCCGGACATGCCCGTTGTAATAGACCACGCCGGCGTGATAGCCGTCGGCGGCGGCGGGCTGGGCGGAAACGCCGGTCAGGGTGGCGGATCCGACGGCAACAAGAGCGGCAAGGGTGATTTGCTTCAGCATTGAAACCTCCTGGTTTTCTGCGGCCTACCGGCCATATGCCGGGGTTCGTCCGCGTTGAATGGCGCCACTTTGCCAAATGCCGCCTGAAACCACCCTGAACGCACCGTTCATCACCGGTTCAGGTAAAACGCCTTAGACATGCGGACCATGTGGAAATTTGTCTTAACCATTCTTCTGGCCTGTCTCACCTTCGCCGGCGGCGCGGCGGCGGCGGACCGTGGTGGGCCCGGCCGCGGCGGCTGGCTCAGCGCCGATCACCGCGCCTGGCACCGGGACGAGGG
>JAHEKA010000252.1 GCA_024638585.1 Rhodospirillales bacterium | reverse complement strand
CGACTTTCTTGCGGGCCATCTTGGACGCACAGACCCTGAGCGCGCTGATCGTCCGGTCCATGGCAGCATCGGTCAAACGGCCGGTTTTTTCCAGGCCCTCGCCAAGACGAACGATTCGCGAAAAGGCATCGACCACGCGGAACCCGTCCCCTTCCGGCGTCGCCACGAGGAGACGGCAATTATTGGTGCCCAGGTCAAGTGCGGCATAGGCCCCATCGCCTTTCAGCGCACCGACCCCCGGCTTTCTACGGGGGGCGTGACTCCGCTTGTCCGCGTGGGGCCCCAGCGGCCCGCGGTTCCTCGTCCTGTGGTTCTTCATGGGGGAAATACTATCGAAACTTAGGCGTTCCGCGAAGGGCGAAGACCGGCCCCCGGGCCTGGGAGCGGTGTTTTTACGGCTCCGGCACTTGAAACTGATTTTTAGGACAAGATATGTTAGAAGCTCGCCGGCGCGCAAAGCACCGCGATCCCAGGTGGGGGATAGTTTAACGGTAGAACGAGCGGCTCTGACCCGCTTAGTCCTGGTTCGAATCCAGGTCCCCCAGCCATTTCGACACCCGAAAATGCATCGATTCGGCCCGCCTTGCGGCCCCGGTCAATCCTGGGGCACGCCTCCGTAGGTAGCTTCGATGTGTTCCAGCTCTTCCTTGCCCTGCTGGTTGTAAAATGGCCGCATCTCTTTGATATGGGGGAGCGAGTCCAGGTAGTCGTCCACCCTGCCGGACTGCTTCAATTCTTCCAGCAGCGCCAACTGGGTGCATAGGGCCGCAGTTTGAAGGGCACCCGGGATAACGGCACAACTCGCCCCGGCGTCCTGGTATTCGCCAAGGGTCATACCGCGCGGCAGGACACCGAATCCTGGCCTGCCCCCCGCGTCGGCCAATTCCCGGATCTTGTCCGCGCCGCGGGCCGAGAGCCAGACGCCGTCGGCCCCAGCCTCTACGCAAGCGGCGGAGCGTTCGAGCTTTTCATCCCAGTCGTCCACATCACAGCGGGCAATGATCACCAGGTTGTCGTCCTCACGGGTGTCGACCGCGGCGCGGATCTTGTCGACCATTTCCTGGCGGGACACGAAACTCCCGCTGTAGCCCATGTGGGTGGGGCGTTTGGGGGTCAATTGGTCCTCAATATGGATAGCCGCCGCGCCCGCGCGCTCGTACTCCTTCACCGTGCGGACGACATTGACCGCACCGCCGAACCCGGTATCCGCATCGGCGATGACCGGCAGGGCGACGCGGTCGACGATGGCCGTGATCCGGTCGATCATCTCGCTCATGGTGAGGATACCGGCATCGGAATACCCGGACGTGCGATGGGCGACACTGCCCGAGGCATGGATGGCCGGCAGCCCGGCCAATTCCACCAGACGCGCGGTGATGGGATCCGAACATCCCGGCGCGGCGACGATTTCGCCCCCCGCAAGCAGACCCTTGAGCTGTACACGCAGTTCCTTGACGGTGGCCATCGCCAGTCCTCCCTTTCGCATGTTTTTTTGTCTGACCCGCCCCGGCCCAGTGGGACGGCCTTACAAATCCATTTTCCGCGCTCGACGGCGCCGGGAAAAGACATAAGACACCATTGCAGGGATAGCAGCCAGAAAATGGGTAAGGAAAAGGGCGCCCGGGCCGAAGCCGGGGCGCCCCAAAGAAAACGCTCAGAGTCCCGCAGCGCCTACGATGCGCCGGAGAAGAAAATCGTCCGGGTCAGGAAGGTGTAACCCGCTTCCGAGGTCATCAGGGCGACGAACACCAGGACGAACACCGGCGGCGCCAGGATCGCGTAGATCAGGGCCAGGCGCTCCCACACCATGTGCATGAAGACCGCCACGATCAGGCCCGCCTTCGCCATCATGAAAATGAGGATCAGCGTCCAGCGGAGATATCCCTCGACGTGGAAGTAATCCACCGCGTACGAACCCGCGCTGAGCACGAACAGCCAAATCCAGATCTTGAAGTAGACGCCCAGCGGGTGCTGCTGGCCCTCAACGTGGGCGTCACCGTGTGTCGCTTGTGTTTGTCCGTCTGTCATGCCACTGCCCTACCAAAGATAGAAGAACGCGAAGATGAAAACCCAGACCAGATCGACGAAATGCCAATACAGGCCCATCGCTTCGACATGTTCGTAATTGCCCGGTCTGGAGGTAAAGAACCCTTTGTCGCCGCGGTCGTATTCGCCCTTGAGGACCTTGCGCGCGACGATCAGAAGGAACAACACACCGACAGAGACGTGGAACCCGTGGAAGCCGGTAATCATGAAGAAGGTCGCGCCAAACTGGGGGGCCCCCATGGGGTTGCCCCAAGGCCGCACCCCATCCGCGATCAGCTTGGACCATTCGAAGGCCTGCATGCCGACGAAGGTGGCGCCGAAAATCGCCGTGATCACCAGGAGGATCGCCGTCATCTTGCGGTTCTTGCGGTAACCGTAGTTCACCGCCAGCGCCATGGTACCCGACGAGGTGATCAGGATGAAGGTCATGATGGCGATCAGGATCAGCGGGATGGGGTCGCCCCCGAAGGACAGTGCGAACACTTCCGACGGGTTGGGCCAATCCACCGTGGTGGACATCCGCACCGTCATGTAGGACAGCAGGAAGCAGCTGAAGATGAAAGTATCGGACAGCAGGAAGATCCACATCATGGCCTTGCCCCAGGGGACGCCCTTGAACGCCCTCTGGTCCGATGCCCAATCGGCGACAAAGCCTTCGACACCGCCGGGCTTGGCGGTGGGGTGCGCGGAACCTGTTGCAGTGGTATCTGACATTTTTTCTTTTGCCCTCGTTACGTAAACAACAGCAGGCCGAAGACGACCAACCAAACCACGAACAGAAAATGCCAATAGACGGCGCAGAGGTCCACCGCCTGGCGGATCTCGGCCACCTCGGCGCCGCGCCGGATCTTAGAGAAAGTCAAGATCAACGCGCCGATCCCGCCCAGCAGGTGAAGGCCGTGCAAGGCGGTCAAAACGTAGAAGAACGCGTTCGCCGGATTGGACGCCGCGAAATAGCCGTCCGCCACCAAAGTCTGCCAGACAAACAGCTGCCCGGTGATGAAGGCGAGAGAGAACGCCGCACCGGTCATCAGTCCGGCCTTCACCTCATCCAAACGCTCACGCCGGGCGGCCAGGGTCGACCAATGGAGCGCCGCGCTGGCTAAGACCAGGATCACGGTATTCGCCCAGAGCAACCAGGGCTCCGGCATGGCCTTCCAATCCGATATCAGCATGCGGTCGCTGTAGGACACGATGAACAAGGAGAACATTACCGTGACAACCACCAGGAAGACACGCAGGCCCAGCGTCGAGCGCGGCAGGGCAAAACCCTCCGCCCCTCCTTCGGGCCCTTCCGGCGCCCCGGTCTCGAGCCAGGGCTTTTTGGTCAGTTCCTGGAACAGGTTCACGTCCGGTGCGCCCCCTCATTGGAGCCGGGCTGGTCTTGGGCGATAAAGTCGTCCGGTGCGCCCGGCACGCCGTAATCATAGGCCCAGCGGTAGACCAGGGGCAGTTCCTTACCGAAATTGCCGTGTCCCGGGGGCACCTCCGGCGTCTGCCATTCGAGGGAAGCCGCCTTCCACGGATTCTTGCCGGCCAGCTTGCCGTTCTTCATGCTCCAGAAGATGTTGATGAAGAACACGATCTGGGCAACGCCAACAAGCAACGTCACGACCGTGACGAACGCGTTGAGGTCTTGGGCCGACGCCGGGATGAAGCTGGTCTCTCCCATTTCGAAATATCGGAGCGGCACACCGAGCAGCCCGAGGTAATGGAGCGGCAGGAAGATGGTATAGGCACCCAGGAACGTGACCCAGAAATGGAACTGCCCCATCCCTTCGTTCAGCATCCGCCCCGTCATCAACGGGAACCAGTGGTAGATCGCACCGAAGACCACCAGGATCGGCGCAACACCCATCACCATGTGGAAATGCGCCACCACGAACATGGTGTCGGACAGCGGCACGTCGACCACCACGTTGCCCAGGAACAGGCCTGTGATCCCGCCGTTGACGAAGGTGACGATGAAGGCAAGCGCGAACAGCATCGGAAGGGTGAGGTTGATGTTGGCGCGCCACAGGGTGAGGGTCCAGTTATAGACCTTCAAGGCCGTGGGCACGGCAATGATCAGGGTCGTCGTGGCAAAGAAGAAGCCGAACCAAGGGTTCATGCCGCTGACATACATGTGATGCGCCCAGACGATGAAGCTGAGGCCGCCGATGATCACGATCGCCCACACCATCATGCGGTAGCCGAAGATATGACGCCGGGCATGGACGCTGATCAGATCGGACACGATACCGAAGGCGGGCAGAGCGACGATATAGACCTCTGGATGGCCGAAGAACCAGAACAGATGCTGGAACAGGATCGGGCTGCCGCCGCCATAGGCAAGTTGCTCACCCGCCTGGACGATGACCGGCATGAAGAAGCTGGTACCCAGAATCCGGTCCAGGGTCATCATCACGGCGCCGACAAACAGCGCCGGGAAAGCGAGAAGGGCGAGAACGGTGGCGACGAAAATGCCCCAGATGGTAAGCGGCATCCGCATCAGGGTCATGCCGCGGGTGCGCGCCTGCAGCACCGTCACCACGTAGTTCAGGCCGCCCATGGTGAAACCGACGATGAACAGCGCTAGGGAGACCAGCATCAGGATGATGCCGCCGCCGGTTCCGGCTTCGGCCCCAGGTGTCCCCGGCAAGATGGCCTGAGGCGGATACAGGGTCCAGCCGGCGCCGGTGGGGCCGCCGGGCACGAAGAAAC
>JAHEKA010000251.1 GCA_024638585.1 Rhodospirillales bacterium | reverse complement strand
GATCGAGCGCCTGCTTGGCTTGCCACTGGGCCGTTTCGTTGCCGTTGGGAGGGACTCTCACGATGGGGGTCACGGACGGTGCGATCGAGCCCGCTTTCGCGATCTGGCCGCGGTTGAGCATGTATTGCAGGCAGTCGCGAAGAACGACGGAATCCCAAGGATTGTGTTCCATTTCGAAGACGATGCCGTCATAGCCGGTCATTGTGCTGAACTGGACCGCTGTCGGGACGTCCGGTGTGGCGAAAGCCGTGAAGGCGGGTTGCCCCGCTTCGAGCGCAGCGATCACGCCGTTCAATCTTGGGATTTCTGCCATAGGTCCTACCCTCTCTTTTTTTAAACCGGCGACAGTGTATGGAGCGCGAGGCGATTGGACAACTCAAGACGCGATTTTTTCAAGGCCTTGGGCCGATTTATTGACGGGGTCCCGTTTGACCCCGTGGCAATCGATTCTTATAACTAGGCCATTCAGTTTCACTTTTGAGAACAAGGACGCCGCGATCATGGACGACACCGCGAACAAGACCGAAGGACCCGTATTCCTGCATGACAGCTATCTGGCGTGGTGCGACGAACAGCCGGTCCCGGTGATCGACGATTTCGGTATCGACTTGATGCGTGTCGAGACCAAGCCCTGGGACCGCTACGGCATGAACGGGGCTGTCTGTCTGTTGAAGGGGCGGGACGATTTCGTCTCGATTTTCTGCTTCGAATTGGCGCCGGGATCGAAGTCGCGTCCGATGCATCACATCTACGAGGAAATCGTCTATGTGATCGACGGCCATGGATCGACACAGATCGAATTGCCCAACGGCGATAAGCATGCCTTCGAATGGGGCCGCAATTCCCTGTTTTCCGTCCCGCTGAACGCGAAGTATCAGCATTTCAACGGCTCCGGAACGGAACCCGCGCGGCTCGCCTCCGTCCACGATCTGCCGTTCCTCATGAACCTGTTCCGGAACGAGGATTTCATCTTCGACACCGAGCGCGACTTTGCGGAGCGCTACGGCCCCAACGGGTATTTCCAGGGCGAGGGGCAGATGATCGAAATCCGTCCCGGACGCCATCAGTGGGAAACCAATTTCGTCGCCGATATCACGAATTTCGAGCTCAAGGCCTGGGCCGAGCGCGGTAAGGGGTCGTCCAGCCTCCGGTGGGTGCTCTCGGACTGCACTTTGGGCTGCCACACGTCGCAGATCGTCCCCGGGACCTACAAAAAGGCCCATCGCCACACCGCCGGGACCAACGTCTTCACCATAGATGGCGAGGGCTATTCGATGCTCTGGTACGAAGGGAAGGAAGATGAAATGGTCCGGGTGGATTGGGATCACGGCGTCGTCGTGACTCCGCCCGAGAATATGTTCCATCAGCATTTCAATACCGGCAACACGCCGTCCCGTTACCTGGCGGTCCAGTTCGGCACGGTGCGCTACCCGATGATCACGGCCAAGCTGGATAAATGGACGTCGGGCAACGACACGTCGGTGAATGAAGGCGGGAACCAGATCGAGTACGAAGATCAGCCCGCGAACCTGCACAAGATTTGGCTGGACGAGATCGACAAGAACAAGATTCCATCGGAGATGGGGGAGATCTTCGACGAAGAGAAGATCAGGGCTGGCAACTAACCGGAATTATCCTCAAACCGGGGCGTGGCCTCGGGCGTTCCGCCGGGTCATTCGGCGAGACAATAGGCGGCCGGGAACAAGGTTCCCAGGGCCTGCGTGTTGTGCTTATATGCTGGCCAATCAAGCCGGTTCGGCACATTGGCAATTTCTTGGGGGGTGCCATGAATCCGATTAAATTGAGTATTGCGACCACGGATTACGATCATTTCCGTGATTTTCGCACCGGCGCGGTGCGGGCCGAGGGGATCGATCATTCCTGGTCCACGTTGTCTCATCATGAGGTGTTCGCGCGCTTCACGGCCCATCGGGAATGGGACGTCGCGGAGTTGAGCCTTGCGAAATTCACGGCTCAGGTCACCCGGGAGAATAGCGACATCATCGGCCTGCCGGTGATTTGCTCCAGGCTCTTCCGCTTCTCGTCCTTCTATGTGAACAAGAACGCCGGCATCAAGACGGTGGAGGACCTGAAAGGCAAGCGCATCGGCTCGCCGGAATGGGCCCATTCGGCCGCCGTCTATATGCGCGGCTGGATGCATAACGAGTGCGGCGTCAGGCTGCCGGAAGTGCACTGGTATCAGGCCGGCGCCAATGCGCCCGGACGGGGTGAAAAAGTCGAGTTGACCCTGCCGCCGGGTGTCGAGATCACCCGGGTCGAGGACAAGTCCTTGTCGGAATTGCTGGCCTCGGGCGAAATCGACTGCGCGATCATCGCCCGGCCGCCGACCTGTTTCCTGGACGGTCATCCCGATGTGGAACGCCTGTTCCCCAATTACCTCGAGATGGAAGAGGAATACTACGCCCGGACCAAGGTCTGGCCGATCATGCATATCATTGCGATGCAGAAGCGGATCGTCGATGAGAACCCATGGGTGGCCCGCAATCTCTACAACGCATTCAATGAATCGAAGCGCCGCAGCCTGGAGCGGATGTTCGATCCGGCGGTGTCGCGCTATCCCCTGCCATGGGTTCCGACCTATGCGCGAAAGATGCAGGAGACGTTCGGCGAGGATCCGTTCCCCTTCGGCATCGATGAAAATCGCCCCACCTGGGAACAGATGCTGCTTTACACATACCAGCAGGGCATCGCGCATAAGCACGTGGAACCGGATGACGTGTTCCAGAAGGGCATCATGACCAAAGTGGTGGTCTAGGTCGCTAGAGCCCGAGCAAGCCCCAGCACCGCATCATTAATTCAAGGCGCCCACAGCGCCGGTTGCAGCCACGGCTCGGGCAATGAAAGCGCGCCGTGGAGCGGCAGCTTGCCATCACCCAGGCTCATCGATTGCCATGCCTCCTGCCATTCCTCCGGCAAGGGGTATGGAGGCGCTACGCAATTATCCTGTTCAAATCCGAAGCGCCCGTAATATGCGGGATCACCAAGAACGTAGACTTGCGCAACCCCGTCTCTTTCCAGCCTTTGGATGCCCGCGCGAACGAGCCTGCCACCGATGCCTTGCCTTTGCCAGTTGGGAGCGACCGCCAGTGGTCCCAGAAGGGCGGCCTTGTCAGTTCTCCCGGCAATGCCGCAGGCCGTGAAGAGGACATGCCCGACGAGCGCCCGATCGGCAATCCCGACAAGGGAAAGAACGATCGCTTGGTTGGACAGCAGCTCCCTCACAAGGGGCAGCAGGTCCTCTTCGGGAAACGCCTGCGGATAAAGCGCCTCGATCGAGGCGACGTCCTTTGGCAGGCTTTCGCGTATTTCAACCGTCATGTTCTGATCGGGAGTCCAGGCACTCGGCCCTATTGGCCCGGGAGCCCCGCCAAATGCCTCAATCCCCGGTGAGGGAGCGTTCCATGCGCTCTCTCAGTTCCTTGGTGACTTGGGGGACGACGCCGAACCAAAGCTTCCAGGCGGGCGGGCCCTGGTGGATCAGCATGCCGAGCCCGTTGACGGTCCGGTTGCCGCGTTCGCGTGCCGCGGCGAGGTAGGGCGTTTCCAGCGGGGCATAGATGATGTCGGCGGCGAGGGCCGATTCCGGCAGCTTGTCCAACTTCAGGTCCAGCGCCGCCTCGCCCACCATGCCCTGATTGGTGACGTTGACCGCCATCGCCACACCGTCCAGCACGTCGTGGCGTTCTTCCCACGGATAGACAGTGATGGGCCCGCCGAACTCGCTGGCGACGGCTTCGGCCCGCGCGCGCGTGCGATTGACAAGGCGAATCTCCGGCGCGCCTTCATCGAGAAGCCCGTAGACGACGGCGCGGCCGCCGCCGCCAGACCCGATGACGGCGATGGGGCCGGCATCGGCGCGCCAGTCCGGCTGTTCCTGCTTGATATTGCCGATGAAGCCCAGCCAATCGTTGTTGGTGCCGAAAAGAGAGCCGTCCTCGCGCACGACGACACAGCTGATGGCCCCGATCTTCTTGGCCACGTCGTCAACTTCATTGACGATGGTCATGGCGTCGAGCTTGTGGGGGATGGTCAGGTTGCAGCCCGAGAACCCCAGGGGATGAAGCGCGCGCAAGGCCGGTTCCAACGTGCCGGGTTCGATCGCGAGGGGCACATAGGTTCCCGCCAGCCCCTGCTGTTCCATCCAGTAATTGTGCATCATCGGCGAGCGCGAATGCATCACCGGCCAGCCCATGACGGCGGCGAGGAGAAATCGGTCTGGAGCAGTCATCGTCGATAGCTTGCAGTTTGCCGGAAGGTTATCTGAAGCGCTTGCATGATGAGACCTTATGCGCTCGCGTCCAGCTTGGCGCTGAAGTGATCCCAGGTGCGTTGGAACAGGGCCGGGCTCCAAAGCTTCTCGGTGCACAAGGCGATTTCCTCTTCTGTGAATGAATAAGGCGTGCCGACCTGCTGCGCCATGTATTGTCGGTAGGCGTTGTCCTCAAGATAGTTGAGCAGCACGAAGGCATCGATGATGGTCTTGCCCGTGGTCACCGCGCCGTGGGCCTTCATCAAGGCCGCCGGCCGGTTTCCCATCTTGTCGGTGAGCGCCTTGGCCATATCCGGATTGTTGATGGAGTTGGGGGAATCCAATACCGGCAGCGGGTAGACCAGCGTGCCCTGGGCGTAGACCGGCAGGTATTCGACCCCTGCCGTGGACAGGATGGTCGACCAGTTGGGGTGGCAATGGATGATTGCATCGACATCGGCCCGGGTCTTGTAGATACCGGC
>JAHEKA010000250.1 GCA_024638585.1 Rhodospirillales bacterium | reverse complement strand
CTTGCTCGACGAGCCCACCAACCACCTCGATGCCGAGACCATCGCCTGGCTGCAGCAGCACCTCATGGACTACAAGGGTACCATCCTGATCGTCACCCACGACCGCTACTTCCTCGACGATATTACGGGATGGATCCTCGAGTTGGACCGCGGCCGCGGCATCCCCTACGAGGGCAACTACTCGGCCTGGCTCGAACAGAAGGCCAAGCGCCTCGAGCGCGAGGCCAAGGAGGACAAGGCCAAGCAGCGCACCCTCGAACGCGAGCTTGAATGGATGCGGCAGGGCGCCAAGGCCCGCCAGTCCAAGCAGAAGGCCCGGATCGACCGCTACAACGAGATGGCCAACCAGTCCGAGCGCGAAAAGGTCGGCAGGGCCCAGATCATCATCCCCTCCGGCCCCCGCCTCGGCGCCAAGGTGATCGAGGTGAACGGCCTCGCCAAGCACATGGGCGACAAGCAACTGATCGAGGACCTGAGCTTCTCGCTCCCCCCCGGCGGCATCGTCGGCGTCATCGGCCCCAACGGCGCGGGCAAGACCACGCTCTTTCGCATGCTGACGGGTCAGGAGACACCCGACGCCGGCACCGTCGAGTACGGCGACACCGTCAAGCTGGCCTATGTCGACCAGTCCCGCGACGCGCTGGATGCGGACAAGACCGTGTGGGAGGAAATCTCCGGCGGCGGCGAAGTGATCGAACTGGGCGACGCCAGCATGAACTCCCGCGCCTATTGCGGCGCCTTCAACTTCAAGGGCGGCGACCAGCAGAAGAAGGTCGGGCTGCTCTCAGGCGGCGAACGCAACCGCGTCCACATGGCCAAGCTGCTGAAATCGGGCGGCAACGTCCTCCTCCTCGACGAGCCGACCAACGACCTCGACGTCGAAACCCTCCGCGCCCTCGAAGACGCCATCGAGGCCTTCGCCGGCTGCGCCGTCATCATCAGCCACGACCGCTTCTTCCTCGACCGCCTCTGCACCCACATCCTGGCCTTCGAAGGCGAGGCCCATGTCGAATGGTTCGAGGGCAACTTCGAGGATTACGAGGAAGATAAGAAGAGACGGCTGGGGCCGGATGCGCTGGAACCGAAGCGGATCAAGCATAAGAAGTTTACGAGGTAGCGGATGCAAGAACTCTGGCAGAGCGCCAAAAATCTTCTAGATTGGCTTTCGCAAGCAATCTTTGCAGCAGAGTTCTTTCTTGGCGTTGCTTCGACGCTCGCATTTTCATACGCGCCCTACAAGTCCCGACAACCAAGAATTGAAATTGCCGGGAGCGGACAAGGTGGTCAAGATTTCGAGGGAACCAATCTTGCCGTATACACCGTCAAATTTTGGAGTAACCCAAAGTTTCTCTTTTTTCGTCTTCAAAGGCGAGATGCCTATATTTCTACGGTCCGCATTAAAACAAAGCCGGGCAACAACTTTGTTGGTTTAATTAGCTTGCACGAATTCAAGGATGAAGATGGAAACCCACCGGTGATACGCACCGCGCAATTTTTCGATTTACCCATTTTGGTCGACCATAACCGGAGAATAATCCCTTATCCCGGCAAGACTATCCGAAATGTCGAACTTACAGATTCTCTTCTTGAGAACGAAGGTGAGGTGATTTTTTCCATAGAGCTAATTGACACATTCGGCTCCAAGTATGTTTTTGACTACAAAGCGCGCTTGGAAGAGAAACGCAATGCCTCTGGTGGATACAGATTCCAACTCCGGAAGATTCGGACACTCAGGGATCGAGCCCGTCAAGCCGCCTCTGGATTCCGGGAAATCTGGCACGCAATTTCTTCAAGGGATTTGTAGCAAGGTTTGGGGAACACGTTTAACCAACCGTTAAAACCCCAACCCACATCCCCACCGCAAACACCGTATGCGCCACCAGCCCCATCGCCCGGACCTTCCAGGGCGAGGCCGTCTTTGACGCCGCCCATCCCAGCCCCATCCCCGGCTGCAACAAAAACCACCCCGCCGCGATGGTCAGAAGCGAGAACGCCCAGAGCGGCAGGAAGGTCGGGTCCTCCACCCAGCCCGGCCCCGCCAGCAACACGAACACCACGCCATAGAGCACCCCCACCCCGTAATGCAGTGCCCAGCCGAGGCCCAACTCGCCCGGCACCGGCTCGGCGGCTCCAATGTCGTCGTGAAACACCCGCCCGCGAAACACATGCCCCAGCCACCGCCCCGGCATCGCCCAGTTGGGCTTCGGCTGGCCCATCAGCGACAGCACCCAAGCCCAGATATCCATCGCCAGCGTCCCCGCCAGCCCCATCAGTATTCCCGTGAAGATCATTGTCGCCTCGAAGCCCAACGTAAAAGCGCCGTCACCGCAATCGCGACCCACAGCACCTCGATCAGGATCGCGCCCGCGTTCGGGCGGTAATAGAGCGACCACAGGATCAATCCCGCGCCCGCCAGGTTCAGCAGGTTGAACAGAGGCTGATCCGCCGCGACCCATCCCCGTGTGACGGCCAGATAGGCGCTGGCGATCACGATGGAGCCCAGGACGCCCAGCCAGTCGATGGGTGTCATCTCGCTCAACATATGCGCGACGCTAGCCGGGTTTTGCCTCGGGCGAAATCCCTCAGCCGACGATCCTCAGCGCCAGATAGGGCGCCAGGTTGAAGACCATGATCGCCACCTTGTAGCGGCTGAGATAGTCCATGAAGAGCCGGGGCCAGACCTTTTCCGGCACGCCGGTGATCCGCGCCTCCAGCCGTGCCGTCCAGTCCCGCGCGAAGATGATGAAGATGGCCGCCAAGGTGTAGACGCCGATGTTGATCACCAGCATCCAGCCGAACAGCGCCGTGAGTGTGGTCATGTCCATGGGACGCCTCGCTTTCGGGGCAGTTTACCGAATGCGGCGCAAGGCGGAAAGCATCTCAGATCGCGGCCCAGTCGGTGAACCGGAATGCCTCCGGTCCTCTCGGCCCGGGGTGTCTCATCTCGACCGGCGGCGGAGGCGGTGTGCGTGTCATGGCGGGTCTCCTTTCAACCCCAAACCTGCGCCTGCCCTGTTGCAGCCGGATGTCGGCCCGCGTTTCAATCGTAACGCTTCGTTAATACCACCGGACGGCGGTGCCATACGTTTTGCAGACGTCTTGCAGACGGGTTGCAGACCTCGGTTTTTTCTTGATTTTCAGGACGTATGGGCGTAAATGCCCCCCGCTACCTTCTACCTCGACCCACTGTCTCCTCTTTCGGCCACAGTCTCGATCTAGACGCGCTGGCCGGGCCGTTGCACTACGCGAACGGCGTTTGAAAACAAGGAGATACACGGGATGGCTACTGGCACCGTGAAGTGGTTCAACACCACCAAAGGCTACGGCTTCATCGCCCCTGACTCGGGCGGCAAGGACATCTTCGTCCACATTTCGGCGGTCGAGCGCTCCGGCCTCACCGGCCTCGCCGACAACCAGAAGGTCACCTTCGACCTCACCACCGGCCGCGACGGCCGCGAGAGCGCGGAAAACCTAGCGCTGGCATAAGCTTAGATCGGGGTGCGCGCGACCCGCTCGCGCCCCGGTTTCACCGCCCGGTCGGTTTACGCTTCGGCGACCACCTCGCCCTTCATCTCGCCGGTCATCCGGCTGTGATCTTCGGTCCGCACCTCTTTCCTGACCCGCTCCACGAACTCCGCCGCCGTATCCCGCGTGGTCCGGTCCGGCCATTCCGAGATCGCCGCAATCGTCCGGTCGCTGGTCCTAAGCACCTGAATTCGTTCGGCTCCAAGCTGTTTCAGGGCAGGCAGCCGCTTGGCCCGCACCCGCTCCATCGTCAGATCGAAATCCGCGCCGTCCAGCACTTCCCAGGTCGTGATGGTGACATACCGCATGGCTCTCCTCCCCTTCCTGACGTCCAAGTCTACCACAAAACCGGAATCCAGCGTGATCCCCGCGTGAACCCCGCCTCACGCCGCTTCACACCCGCGCCACGCGCCTGAAAGATAGCTTTGACGCGCCGGGACACCTTCCCATGTCGATAGGGAAAGGAGGTGATACTCGTGGACGACAAGGAACAGAAACCCCCGGAGCAGCCGTGGCGCTTCGACGACTGGGCGATGATCTGAGATTGCGTCCGACTGGCGATCCGCGCATGTAGGGCGCATGCCCGAACCGCAGCCGCCGCTCGGCGAGGCCAGCGCGCCACGCCCCCTCGCAGCCATCCTCTGGATGATCGTCACGGGCCTGCTTTTCGTCGCGGTCACGGCAACGGTGAAGCACGGCGCCCAGGACCTTCCGGCAGCCGAGTCCGCCTTCCTGCGCTACGTCCTCGGGCTAGTCTTCCTTCTGCCGATGCTGAAAGGCCTCCGCGAGGCACGGCTCACCCGAAGACAAAAAACGGCATTCTGGATCCGGGGCTTCGCACATTCGATCGCGATCATCTTCTGGTTCTACGCGATGACCCGCATCACCATCGCCGAGGTCACGGCGATGAACTACATGACCCCCATCTACATCACCATCGGAGCCGCTTTGTTCCTGGGCGAGCGTTTGGCCACCCTGCGCATGATGGCCATCGCGGCGGGTTTCGCGGGCGCTCTCATCATCCTCCGCCCGGGCTTCCGCGAGCTGACAGACGGGCACCTCGCGATGGTCGCAGCAGCGGTGTTCTTCGCTGTCAGCTACTTGACCGCCAAGCGGATGACGGCGCAGGTCTCGGCCACCGCCATCGTCGCCATGCTTTCGATCACCGTCACCGTTTGTCTGCTCCCCTTCGCCGCCGCCGTCTGGGTCATGCCGACGCTTGCTCAGA
>JAHEKA010000249.1 GCA_024638585.1 Rhodospirillales bacterium | reverse complement strand
TCCCTGATCGATCGTATCGAACTGGTGCCGTGGGGGCCGGCCGAACGTCCGTCGCCCATCGCGACGGTCACGACCGTGACGACCAAGGACGGCCGGGTGCTGAAAGCCGAGGTGGGCGACTTCAAAGGGACCCCGGAAAACCCGCTCGATCCCAATGAGTTGCGCGACAAGTTCCTGATGTTGACCCGGGACCGCGACCCGGCGGCAATGTCCCGGTTCTTTGATCGTATTCAGAACATCGAGGATGAGCCCTCGCTCGATTGGGTTTCGGTGTGAGCAATAAAACGGTAGGTAATGGGGGCAACTGCCGATGTCTTGTGGAGGATGTTTCGACAGCGTGGAATTACTCTGCGGCGACCTTTCGGTCCTGCACCAACTGCTTGAACAAATGCATCTTCACCATTTCAACGGTCGGGGAATGGACGAAACTCGGATGTTCCACGAGCAGCATTTTTAGGATCAAACGGATTCCCTGAATTTCAATCTCCGCCAAGGTGCCGTCGGCGATGTCGCGATCCACGGCAAACCTGGGAACCAGGCCAAAGCACAGGCTATCGCGAACAAGTTCCTTGATGCCGACGATGCTCGACATGCGGGCGGCGATGTTAAAGGAATGCAGCTCCGGGTCGCCCATTTCCTGGCTGAGCACACCGCTCATGTGGCCCCGCTCCGTGGTGATCACGAGAGGAAGCGTCCTGAGTTGATCCACCGATATTGGTTGAGGGATTGAGCGCGCAAAATCCGACGATCCAACAAAAATGAATTCTTCCTCGGTTACCTCGGTGCAGGTCAAACCCGAAATCGGCGCCCGCGCCAAGATGAACGCGAAGTGCATTTCCCCCCGACTGATCTCTTCAAGGGCAGCCGTCAAGCCGCGGCTATCCAAACTAATCTCGACAAGAGGGTAGGCCTCCAGAACACCACCGAGGAGCTGGGGCAGGAGGAAGTTGGCGACAGACAGGGAGCCTCCGATCCGGCAGGCCCCAATATGCCCCTCGGAAATCCCTTCCAGCGATTTCTCCAATTCATTGGCGCGGGCGGTGAATTCCTTGGCGTAGGCGAAGAAGACCTGTCCGGCTTCGGTAAGCACCCAGGGCCTTCGGGACCGGTCAAACAACTGCAAATTCCATTGCCGCTCCAGGGAGGCAATCCGCATGCTGACGTTGGACTGTGTGGTGTTCAGCAAGCGTGCGGCTTTGGTAACCGCACCGGTCCGGTGTACCGCGAGAAAGGTGGCCAGAAGCTCGAGTGATAAGTTCATCATCATAATTGATATTTTTATCATAACTAAAAATTTGACTGATTGAGAATAATAGGTATTTGCTAAAGACGGAGGCTTCTCGTTGCCCCGCGACGAGATAAGAACGAAAGGCCGCTAAGGTCGTCGCCACCGAACGGTGGCTACCGCCATTTATAGAGGACGCCGCGGTCCTGACCCGCGCGATGCCGTCTTTCTCAGGACCCGGTTAAGCAAATCCCAGGGCATGGGCCGCGCGAAGCAAGTTCACCGTCTCGTGTTCCACATCACAGGGAGATCGCCATCATGGAAAAGTTGCACAGAATAGGGATGGCAGGGGTTGTCTCAGCCCTTGCCGCCATCGTCTCGGCACCGGCCGGCGCCGATCCGATCGCCGACTTCTATAAGGGCAAGGTCATGAAGATCGTTGTCGGCTCCTCCCCAGGCGGCGGATACGACACCTACGCCCGGACCACGGCGCGCCACCTTCGCGGTTATATTCCCGGGGAGCCCACCATCATCGTTCAAAACCGGCCCGGCGCCGGTTCCATCAAGGCCGCGAATTTTGTCTATGCGGTGGCCCCGCAAGACGGAACCATTATAGCGGCCATCCAGCGCAGTGCACCGATCCTCCAGATCATGGGCGGCAAGGGCCCGAAATTCGATGCGACCAAGTTTCAGTGGCTTGGTAGCCTCAATTCGGATGCCGGGGCGCTCTACGTTTGGCACACGTCGAAGATCAAGAAATTTGAGGATGCGTTCACGACGCCGGTCTTTTTCGGGAGTTCCGGACCAAACGACACCGAATTCTACCCTGCGCTGGCCAATAATCTGCTCGGCACCAAATTCGCTCTGATCAAAGGCTACAAGTCGGCGCCGATGATTCGCATCGCCATGGAGCGGGGCGAGGTGGCGGGCATCAGCCAGACCTGGGCCAGCGTCAAGGCCGGACACCCCACCTGGCTGCCGGAGGGAAAGATCAGGCCGCTGGTCCAAGTGTCCCTCAGGCCGGTGGACGATCTCACAAAGATGGGTGTGCCGATGATGATGGATTTCGTCACCCGTAAACACGTGCTTCCTGAATACTCGGTGGAGGACGCCCGCGCCTACTTCAAGCTGATGCTGACCGGCAAGACGCTCTCGCGACCTTATACTTATGGGCCGGGCGTACCTAAGGCTCGCGTGGCATTCATGCGCAAAGCCTTCATGTCGATGGCGAACGATCCAAAATTCGTTGCCGCGGCGAAGAGAGAAAAGCGCGCCGTTTTGCCGATTTCCGGCGAAGAGATGCAGAAGGTCATGGAAGAGCTGGCGGCGACGCCTAAGAAGGTTCTTGCCAATGCCAAGGAACTCATAAGGTTCAGGGGCATCACGAAGCAGGCCAAGATTAATCTGGTCAAGGTGACGACCAAGGTCACCAAGATTCAGCGTAAGGGCCGCAGGATGTTCTTCATGCACAAGGGCAAGGAGATCAAGACCAAGATCTCAGGCTCGCGCACCAAGATCACCATCGGCGGCAAGAAGGCCAAGCGGAGCAAGGTCGAGGTCGGGATGACCTGCACCTTCTCCGTGCCCAAGCTCGGCGCCGAGGCGACAAATGTCGATTGTAAATAACGCTTAAGTAGGAAAAACACGACCACTCCTTCCCGGTGAGACACTGCTTGCCGGGAAGGAGTTGATGGTACCGGTTGAAACGGCCGCATACGATCCGAAGTCAGACATGAGACATGCCCTCGCAGGATAGAATAGCACCAGCGTCGCGGCGCAGATGCCTGCGCATTCTTGAGAGCATGAAACCAAACGGCGACCGCGGTTAGGTCGAAACCTGCCGCATCCATAGGGAGGAAAACATGCCCCACGACGAGACTCAGAGCGACTGGCAGGAAATCAATTCCACCACGAAGAAGGCCGGGCTCGGCACCTTTTCCACCCCGAAGATGCCGTATGACGCCTTTATGGAGGAGCAGGAGATCCCGATCTACCGTGACATCGGCGTCAGCAAGGTCCAGGACTTGCCGATGCGCCCGTGGAAGCGGATGGGCGGCAAGGGGACCTTCATTCAGCTCTACGGGACCGAGGGGTTGTGGGGATCCTATGTCGTCGAGGTGCCCGGGTCCGGCGCGTTGAATGAAGAAAAGCACCTCTATGAAGAGATGTACCTGGTGGTGGAAGGCCGGGGGTCGACCGAGATCTGGCAGGACGGTCAGGAGAAGCAGATCTTCGAATGGCAAAGAGGATCGCTGTTCTCGATCCCGGTGAACGCCAACCACCGGATCGTCAATGCGGCTTCCTCACCCGCCATCCTGTTGGCGGGAACATCGGCGCCCAACGCCATGAACCTCTATGACAACACCGATTTCATCTTCAACAACGATTATGTCTTTCGCGATCGCTACAACGGCGAGGATGATTATTTCCAACCGCAAGACGATCTCGCGCCCGATCCGGTGCGCGGCTTGGCCATGCGGCGGACCAATATCATCCCCGACATCATCAATTGCGAGCTGCCCCTCGACAACCGCCGCTCCCCCGGATACCGGCGGATCGAACCGCACATGGCGGGCAATCGATTCTATCTGTGGCTCGGACAGCACGAGACGGGGCGCTACTCCAAGGCCCATTACCATGGCTCGGCGGCGGTTTTGGTTTGCATCAAGGGCAAGGGCTACACCTATACCTGGCCCAAGGACATCGGCACGACACCGTGGAAGGACGGCAAGGCCGACATGGTCAAGCGCGTCGACTACGAACCGGTCGGCATGGTCAGCGCCGCGCCCATGAGCGGCGATTGGTTCCATCAGCATTTCGGCATCTCCAAGGAGCCGCTTCGGCTGTCGGCCTGGATCGGGCCCAACAACGCACGCGGCCGCAAGCCCGGTTTGCCTGGCGCCAAGCAGATCGACGCCGGCGCCATCGACCTCCGGGCCGGCGGCAACGCCATCCCCTATGATGAAGAGGATCCGTATGTTCGCGAGGAGTACGAGGCGACCCTCGCGGCCAACGGCGCGAAGTCCAAGATGGAACCGGAGCTGTACGACCCGGACAACGAACAGACCAAGGCCTGGGGCGACGTGAAGTTCTAGCGCCCCGGGGCGTCCGTAAGAACGAGAGCCGGTCGAGGCCTTCGTTCGAGCTGCATTCACGTGTTGTCCACCATGGCCAACTCCGCCGGTTGCTCGTCGTGAGCAAGCATGGCGGCGGATGGAAGGCCACGGAAAATTATGGTCTCTGCCTTAGAGTGACGGCGCCGGGGCGCTATAGGGGGTGGGCCGGACGCACCTGCTCCGCTAGGCGAGAACCCGCCGGACGACTTCCACCACTTCATCGGGCGCCTCGTGGGACATGTCGTGGCGCGAATCCACGGTTTCCATTTTTATCTGAGGAAAGTCTTTAGCAATGCGGTCGCAATATTCCGGCTTGTACCTGTCCGATTTAAGGCCCCCGATCATGGTGATGGGGCACTGGACATCGGCCAACGCTTGCCATAGGTCGAGGTCGCGGTATTTCGGTTTTGGCG
>JAHEKA010000248.1 GCA_024638585.1 Rhodospirillales bacterium | reverse complement strand
AGCTCGATGCCCTCCTCCCGATTCTTGATGTGAATGGGGCGGGGATAGACCGGCACCGGCCCCCGGAACTTGGCCGATTGCAGATGGACCGGCTGGATCTGGCGGTCGGCCAGGCTCATGGCGATACAGGCCGGGGCATGGGAGTGGGCGATGGCCTGGACATCGGGACGGCGTTCCAGGATTTCGGTATAGATCGCCCATTCCCGGGGCCGACCGCCGTTTCCCCCGATCTTGTTGGCCTCAAAATCGAAATGCACAAGCCAATCGGCCTCGGTCGCCGAGGCCGGCCGGAAAGCCTTGCAAGCGACGCCGCTGCCATCGGGGAGCCGCACCCCGACATGGCCGAAGATATCCCCCATCTCCCATTCCAAGATTTCCGAGGCGATACGTAAATCGGCTTCCAGTTCGGTGATATCGATCTCGGACACATCGGTCATGTTCCCGTCTCCCGCTTAAGTTGGCCATCCGGATCGTGAAAGGGCGGCGGCTCGGTGCCGGGCACCGCTTCCTCGGCGGCCAGGTGAACCAAGACCTCACGCCAATCGGCACCGCGGTCGATGGTCACCTGACAGGCATCCACATGGGTAAAATCGTTATCGGCCTCCCGGGTAACGATATGTGGCGGTTCCCGGCCAGCCTCCAGCCCCTTGATGGCACGGAGCAGCCGGTTGCGGACGGCGACAATTCCGAGGTCGCTCTGACCCAGATATTCCTTGGAACGGTCGAACCTGGGCCCCATGGATTCGGTGACGCAGGAATCCTGGGTCAGGAATCCCCTCATACCCGTGAAGTTCTCGTGCTTCTGCATCTCGCGATCCTGGAGGTAATCATTGCCGAGATTTGCCCGCTTTCGGAAATCCGGGCCGAGGAACTCCCTGCGGTCGTCGATACTGCGCGCCTCGGCCGCGGGGCCGTCGAGGATGCCGAGGTCGTAGCGCCAGCAATGGGTGTCGTCGATGGGAACGTAGATATGGGCCTCGCGATTGCGCGCTGCTACCCAGCACGATACCGGCATGACGAAGGAGGACACGCGGACATAGAGGCGCTCATCGTCGGTGACCCGGGTGGCGATCAGGCGGAGCCCGAAATTGGTGCGCTCGTGGGCATATTTCGGCTGACGGCTGGTGAAGATGGCGCGCTTGGCCAGGGGGCCGGTGAGCGTGCGGTGCAGGAAGGAGAGGTGTGCCGAATCGCATTCTCCCTCCAGCCCCTGGAGATAGTTGCATTCCTGGAAGGATTTGGTGACATAAGTGTGGGTCGCCGGAATCTCGGTGAACCGGTAAGCCGGGAAGAGCGGCTTCTTGTCCTCGGGGCCAAGATAGGCAAAGACGATCCCAGCCACCTCATGGGTGGGATAGGCAGTGTGACGGACGTCTCGACGGATCGCGTCGGGATCCGGTTCCGCCGGCGTTTCCAGGACCTCGCCGTCGGCATTCGTCAGCCAGCCGTGGTAGAGGCAGCGCAACCCGCAATCCTCATTGCGCCCATAGTAAAGCGAAGCCCCCCGGTGAGGGCAGTGTTCACCGATCAACCCCACCCTGCCCGAGGTGTCGCGGAAAGCCACCAGGCTCTCTCCCATGAGCGGCACACGCACGGGTGCCCCCCCGGCTTCCCGGACTTCCTCCGACAGGCAGGCCGGAATCCAGTAGCGCCGGAACAGGGCGCCGGCCGGCGTCCCGGGACCGGTCAGGGTCAAAAGATCGTTGTCTTCGCGCGACAGCATACGATTGCCTCCCAAGGTGTTCTTCTGTGCGTCCCGCCTCGGCGCTGCGGTCCCTTAACAGCGCCATATTAAACGACGCTGCGGACACTTGCCCATCGCATCGAAGCGGAAGGGTTCCCTCCTGCGTTGCGCCCAATCATCCAACGCGCACCGGTTTGCACACAACTCGTCACGAACCGGGATTTTTATCGGAGGTGTTCTCTTGTGACGGCGGGACGGGTAAGGTAGCGCCATGACCATGAAACGGATTCTCAAACGCATACTTCTCTGTTCGGCCGTGATCCTCCCCCTGGCGGGAACCGCCAAGGCGGACGGCATTGAAAAGGGCTGGAACGCCTTCATGTCGGGCGACTATGCGGCGGCAATCGGGGCATGGCGGCCGCTCGCGGAGAAGGGCGACGACCGGGCCCAGGTCTTCATGGCGACAATCTACAACACCGGCTCCGGCGTTCCCCGGGACCCGGCCGCGGGCGCACGCTGGCTTGCCAAGGCCGCGGATCAGGGCAACGAACAGGCGCAGTTCGGCCTCGGCTTCGCCTATGCGAAGGGCCAGGGCGTGCCCAAGGACCGCGTCCTGGCCCATATGTGGTTCAGCCTCGCCGCGGCATCGGGCCATGCGCGGGCCGCCGATGGCCGAGACCGGGCGGCCAAGCGGATGACCCCGGCCGAGATCGGAAAATCACGCGACTTGGCGCGGCACTGGACGGCACGGCACGGAAAGAGGTAGCGCGATGGATGGCAAAGCCGTCGGCATCCTGCTGATCATCGGCGCCGTAATCCTGTTCTTCACCTCTGTCCGCGAACAGCGTCAGGGGCGGGCGAGCTTTTTCACCGGCTTCGCGCTGGGCGGCATCTCCGTGGTGCTGCTGGTTATGGGCCTGATGCTGCTCTCCAAATAGGCCCGGGACGTCGGGTCGGGCGCCTGCCGCCCGACACCGCTCTGGGCTCTCCTGGCGGTCCCGCCGACATGCCTCTGAACCCCTCCAGGAAGTAATGCCCGCGAACAGTGTTTGCGCACATCCATCTGAGTGATAATCTAATTTTAAGAAGACTTTTAGGTCGTGAAAGAAAATTTCCAAACAGGGAGAATCTGTCATGTACCCATTGAAATCATTATTTTTATCCGGCATCGCAGGATCATGTCTGCTTGCACTGGGAGTCGGAAATATTGCAAGCGCCGACCCGATTTCAGACTTCTATACAAAGAAACGGGTGAAGATCATTCAAAGTTCGGCGCCGGGCGGCGGCTACGACGCCTATGCCCGCACCCTGGCCCGCCATCTGCCGAAGCACATTCCGGGCAAACCTTCGATGCTGGTCCAGAACATGCAGGGTGCAGGCGGGATCATCGCCGCCAATTTCGTCTACAACATCGCGCCGCAGGACGGCAGCATCATCGCCGGCCTGCAACGCAGCGTGCCGATGACGCAAATCATGGGGCATTCGGGGCCCAAATACATCTCCGAAAAGTACCAATGGCTTGGCAGCGTAACCAACGAAGCGGGCGTTTTGGTGGTGATGAAAACCGCCAAGGTGAAGAACCTTGAGGACACCTTCAAGATTCCGGCAATTGTTGGATCCACCGGTCCCACCGACACCACCATCTATCCGGCGCTCATGAACAATACGTTGGGCGCGCAGTTCCAGTTGGTTGACGGCTATCCGTCGGCGACGCTGGTACAGCTCGCGATGAAGCGGGGCGAAGTGGAAGGCGTCAGCCAGTCCTGGTCGTCCTTCAAGATCGGCTACGGGCCCAAGGAAGTGAAAAGAGACATCAACGTGCTGGCGCAGCTCTCGCTTTCTCATCATCCGGAACTGCAGAAAATGGGCGTGCCCCTGATCATGGACATCATCGACCGCAAGCATGTGCTGCCGAAATTCAAGGTCGAAGACGTCAGGACATGGTGGAAGCTGATGCTGACGGCCAAGTCCATGGGCCGGCCTTATGCATTGGGGCCCAAAGTCCCGGCCGACAAAGTCAAGGCGTTGCGCAAGGCGTTCATGGACACCATGAAGGATCCCGCTTTCATCAGCGACGCCCACAAACAGGGGCGTGAAGTGATTCCCGTCTCCGGCGAAGAGGTGCAAAGGATGGTCGCGGAAATCGCCGCGGTACCCAAGGCCACCATCAAGCAGGTGGAAGACCTGATCAAGTTCAAGGGTAAGGTCACGAAGATCAAGGTCGCCTTGGTCAAGCACACCGGCAAAGTCACGCAAACCAAGCGCGGCGGCCGACGCATCTACATCAGCCACAAGGGCAAGGAAGTGCGGGCTAAGGTCTCAGGCTCACGCACCACGGTCACCATCGACGGCAAGAAGACCAAGCGCAAGAACGTCAAGGCCGGCATGACCTGCACCTTCACCTATCCGGGCGCGGGCCAGGAAGCAAAGCGCGTCGACTGCAAGATGTGACACACAGAAACGGATCATCCGCTCTCGCGCCCCCGATCAGTTCGGGGGCGCTTTTTTTCGTTCCGCGGCCAAACGGTTGGCCGCAGCGGGACGACGCAGGGAGACTCGACTTTGCAAAGGCCCTGCCCTAGCGTCCAACAATAGCCAAAAACGGGAGGGCACCATGTCGAACAAGGTTTACAGGCTTACACAAGTCGTCGGCACGTCCGACGATTCCGTCGGCGATGCGATCCGTACGGCGATCAAGACGGCGTCGGGACGCATCCGCAATCTCGACTGGTTCCAGGTCGACGAAATCCGGGGCAGTATCAAGGATGGCGAGGTCACCGAGTTTCAGGTGAGCCTCAAGATCGGTTTTAGATACGAGGAATAAGACAACCGTGTCTTGCACGGCACGCGGCGGAGACCTGAATAACCCACAATCACAGGAGAGTTCGCAGCATGGCAAGAGAACGGGATTTCGATGTTGACGGGGCGGTCGCCCTGCTCAACAAAATTCTCCAGATGGAACTGGCCACCGTCGTCTATTACACCCATTACGCCTTCATGATTTATGGTCACGCCCGAATCCCGATCCGCTCCTGGTTCAATGAACAGGCGACGGAATCACTCACCCATGCGCAG
>JAHEKA010000247.1 GCA_024638585.1 Rhodospirillales bacterium | reverse complement strand
CCGCGGCATCAACACGGACGCGGCAAAGGCTGCGCCGGGGGTATTGCTGGTCCTCACCGACGCCGATTGGCAGGCCTCGGGCTTCGGTGATCTGCCCAACGCCAAGGGCCGCAAGCGGCGCGACGGCTCCGATTCCTATGTCACGCCGATCTATCCCCTGGTTTCCGACCGGGTGCGCCGGGTCGGCGATGGGGTGGCTTTCGTGGTCGCCGAAAGCCGCGCCCAGGCCCAGGACGCGGCCGAGCTGATCGAGGTCGATTACGAGGAACTGCCTTGCGTGACCGACACCGCCAAGGCATCCGAACCCGGCGCGCCGCTGGTGTGGGACGATTGTCCGGACAATATCTGTTTCGTTCATCAAGGCGGTGACAAGGAGGCGGCGGACAAGGCGTTCGAGGCCGCGGCCCATGTGGTGTCCCACACCTTCGTCATCAACCGGGTGATCGCCGCGGCCATGGAGCCGCGCGCCTGCGTCGCCGATTACAACAGGGCGGAGGACGCCTATACCCTCTACACCACCCTGCAGGGCGTGCATCCCTACCGCTCCCAGCTGGCCAACCGGGTCCTGAAGGTGCCGGAGAACCGGGTCCGGGTGGTCGCCCAGGACGTGGGCGGCAGCTTCGGCATGAAATCCAACATCTATGCCGAAGGTCCGCTGTGTCTTCTCGCCTCCAGGATTCTCACCCGGCCGGTCAAGTGGACCAGCAGCCGGGAAGAAGCCTTCCTCAGCGACAACCACGGGCGCGACAACGTGGTCGACGTCAGCCTGGCGCTGGATGCCGATCACAACTTCACCGGCGTCCGGGTCAAGAGCATCGCCAATCTCGGGGCGTATTGCACCAATTCGACGCCCAACCCGGCCTTCAACAATATCGGCGGCGTCGCCGGGGTCTACAAGACGCCGGTGATCCATGTCGATGTGACCGGCGTGTTCACCCATTCGAATTCGACCTCGCCCTATCGCGGCGCGGGCCGGCCCGAAGCGTCCTATATGATCGAGCGCATCATCGATGTCGCCGCCGACGAGCTCGGCCTCGACCCGGTCGAGTTGAGGCGTCAGAACACCATCCCGCCCGACGCCATGCCGTTCAAGACCGGGTTGAACCAGACCTACGATTGCGGCGAATTCCAGAAGAACCTGGACCTGGCGTTGCAGGCGGCCGATTACGAAGGCTTCGAAGCCCGGCGCGCGGAATCGCGCAAGCGCGGCAAGCTGCGCGGTTTCGGCATGTCCAACACCATCGAGCGCGCCGCCGGGCCCGGCATCGAGGGCGCGGAACTGCGCTTCGACCGCACCGGCACGGCGACCATCCTGGCCGGGTCCGTCACCGGCGGCCAGGGCCATGAGACCATCTATAAGCAGATTGTCTGCGACCGGTTGGGCCTCGATTTCGATGACGTCAATTACGTCTGGGGCGACACCGACAAGGTGCCCTTCGGCCACGGCACCGGCGGCTCGCGCTCGGCCACCCATGGCGGGACGGCGGTCTCTCTCGCCACCGGCAAGGTTCTGGAAAAGGCGACCACGCTGGCCGCCCACATGCTGGAGGTCGATGAAAAGGACGTCAATTTCGAGGACGGCGTGTTTTCGAGCCCCAATTCGAACCGTTCACTCACCATGAAGGAAGTGGCCAAGGCGGCGGTCAATCCGGGCAACCTGCCCGAAGGCATGGAGCCCGGGCTGGTGGCGACCGGCGTGCAGCGGGCAAAGGTCGCGAATTTCCCCAATGGCAGCCATGTGGTGGAGCTTGAGATCGATGAGGAGACCGGCGAGGTCGAGGTGCTCAACTACCGCGTGGTCGACGATGTCGGGGTGGTGCTGAACCCGCTTCTGCTGTTCGGTCAGATCCAGGGCGGGGCCGGCCAGGGGTTGGGCCAGATCCTGCTGGAGAACATCAGTTACGACGACCAGAGCGGTCAGCTGATGACCGGCACCTTCATGGATTACGCCATGCCCAAGGCGAGCCATTTTTCCAACATTACGGTGGAAGCGAACCCGGTGCCGACCCAGACCAATCCGCTCGGCGTCAAGGGTGCCGGCGAAGCGGGATCCGTCGGTGCCATGCCGGCGGTCACCAATGCCGTGGTCGACGCGCTCTCGCCGCTCGGCATCCGCCATGTCCCGATGCCGGCGACGGCGCAGGATATCTGGCGTCTGATCCGCGACGCCAAGGCAGGCGCCGCCGCTTGAACATTCCGGCCCGCCGCCGGAAAAGACCTTATTCGGCGGCGCTTTTCGGGGCGCCCGCGGCTTGGGGCGCCGGCAGGCCCGTGGCCTCGCACCAGTAGCTCATGTCGTAGAAATGCTCCGCCGGTTGGTGGGGCGGGGCATAGAGGCCGAGTTCGATCCTGAGTTCCAGATTGGCGCGGATGGCGTCGGGGTTGATCATGCCCTTGGGCACAACCCGGTCATAGGCATGAACGGCGCGCTCCTTGTTGAGGCCGGATTCCGACATCAACAGGTCGATGGTTTCGTCCCTGTTGGCGGGATCGAGCAGCCAGTCGGCGCTGTCGGCCCAGGCGCGGATGAAGCGGACGACGATCTCCCGATGGCTTTCCACCCAACTGCGCAGCCCCCAGCCGCAGGCGAGCGGCCAGTCGGGCACATGGTCCTCGCCGCTGGCCAGCAGGACGCAGCCCGCCTCCAGCACCTTGTCCGACGACGGCGGGGTCAGCATCGCCGCGGATACCTTCCCGTCCAACAGCGCCTGGGCCCGGGCCGGGGTGGTGCCGATCACCTCGTAATCGTATTCGTTTTCCATGATCCCGTGATTGCGCATGATCTTCATGCGGATGACGTCGAGGTTTGAATCGACCGGGTCGGCCGCCAGCAAGGTTCCGCGCAGGTCTTCGACCGACTTGGTCCCCGGCTGTCCGATCAGGTAGGCGCCGAGCCCCTCTTCGGCCTGCATGAACATGACGTAGTCCACACCTTCCTTGGTGGAGCGCGCGATCATGGTATCGGCGCTGGACAGCGTCAGGTTCCATTTGCCCGCGGCCATTTCCTCGTTGTGCTGGGGCGCCAGCTTGACCAGGTGAAAGTTGACGTCGAGGTCCTGAGCCTTGAAAAAACCCATGGCATCAGCCACCACATGCGGCGGCCGGCGCGAGTATCCGCTGACGGTGATTTGGTCCATGATGTTGTCCTCCCATTGCCGCCGCGCGATCTTCCGGCGCTGTGCGATGTCTTCCAATTCTCACAAATGTCGTTACCAAAAAACGTCTGGTGCCAACCGCCTTCAAATGAAATCAGATACTTAGAAGAGAATGGCCTCGCTTCAGGGTTAACGAATTCGAACAAAAAACCATTGTATCTTCGTCTTGATCATCGGAAGATAAAAAAGTGACGCCTGAACAAATGTCTTGGCAGATGCTGATGGTTGCCTGCAACCGCCAATAATCTCCTTTGATCAGTGTGAAGGAAGTCCACGCTTCGCGCATATCGCGCGAAGTCGAAACATGAAATGGGAAAACACTACATGGCTACTGGTACCGTGAAGTTCTTCAATACCACCCGGGGATTTGGCTTCATCTCTCCCGACGACGGATCGAAGGACGTATTCGTTCATATTACCGCTGTGGAACAATCCGGCATGTCGACCCTTAACGAGGGTCAGAAGGTGACGTTCGACGTCGAGCCCGATGCCCGGGGTCCGAAGGCGGTCAACCTTCAGGAGGCCTGAGGCCTCCACCTTGCAGGAGGGGACCGCCCTTGGGCGTAACCTCTCCACCCAGGATCGTTTGATTGGGGCGTACGGTCCTTAAGTACGGTGAGATTCGGCGCCGTCTGTATCCCGCCCTTTAGGTCTGCTTGGCTTTGACCTTGGCCCAACTGTCCCGCAACCCGAGGGTGCGGTTGAAGACGGGCCGCGAAGCCGAAGACTCCCTGTCGGCCGCAAAATAGCCTTGCCGTTCGAACTGAACCACTGCGCCCGGATTGACGGTGCCGAGTGAGGGTTCCAGCTTGCAGCCTTGGACGGTCGCGAGGGAGTCCGGATTGAGGTCCTGGAGCCAGTCGCCTTCGGCACCGGGATCCGGCTTGGCAAAGAGGTGGTCATACAGCCTCACCTCGGCATCGACCGCGTGGTCCGCGGATACCCAATGCAGCGTCGCCTTGACCTTGCGCCCGTCGGGCGCGTTGCCGCCCCGGGTTTCGGGGTCATAGCGGCACTTCAGTTCGACCACCCGCCCGTCGCCATCCTTGACCACATCTTCGCAGGTGATGAAGAAGGCATAGCGCAGCCGGACCTCGCGTCCGGGCGCGAGGCGGAAGAATTTCTTGGGCGGGTCCTCCATGAAGTCGCCGCGTTCGATATAGAGCTCGCGGCTGAACGGGACCTGCCGGGTGCCCGCGGCCTCGTCCTGGGGGTTGTTGACCGCCTCCAGCATCTCTTCTTCGCCTTCGGGGTAGTTTTCGATCACCAGCTTGATGGGGTCGAGCACCGCCATGCGGCGCTCGGCGGTGCGGTTGAGGTGCTCGCGCACGCAATGCTCCAGATAGGCCATCTCGACCGTGCTGTCGGCCTTGGCGATGCCGATGCGCTGGGCGAAATCGCGGACCGCTTCGGGCGGAAAACCGCGCCGGCGCATGCCCGAAAGGGTGGGCAGGCGCGGATCGTCCCATCCCGCGACGTGGCCCTCGGTCACGAGCTGGATCAGGCGCCGCTTGGACAGCACGGTATGGGTCAGGTTCAGGCGCGCGAACTCGATCTGGCGCGGCCGGGAGGGGACCGGAAGATGTTCGAGCAGCCATTCATAGAGCG
>JAHEKA010000246.1 GCA_024638585.1 Rhodospirillales bacterium | reverse complement strand
AGGGCCAGCACGTAGGCGAGATCGCGGTTGTCCTCGATGACCAATACCTTGCGCGCCATGGGATCTCGCAGTCGATTTGTGGGCCGGGACCTTCGCTTCCAATAACGGAAATCTATCACGAAACGGACACCCGTCCCGCGCACGGAACCTAACGAAATCGTGAACGCCGTGACCGAATCGGCAGGCTTCCGTGATCCTTTTGTGATGAATTCGGGAGACAATCAGATCATCGCACCCAACCGATCCGGACCGGTGCGAAGTACGCGTCCGACCCACGTGAAGCCAGGAAAAGGGACAATTCCAGGCGGTCACAGCGGGGCCCCCACCGCCGATCATCCATTGTTTCCCATCGGCGGCGGGGCCCCGCACCCCATTGGCCGGGGCGGGCCGCCGCCTTTTTCCGGTCATATGATTTGATTAGGGTTTCCGCAAAGATTTTTTCGAGATGGAGGCGATGATGGTGAAGAGCTTGAAAGTCTTGAGCATCCCATTCCTGGCACTGGCCGTCCTGTTCGCGGGGCCCGCCCTGGCGGCGAAACCCAGCGTCTATACCGGGTTCCTCTCCAGCCTCGCGGTCAATGGTTATGACCCGGTCGCCTATTTCAGCGAAAAACGCCCGGTCAAGGGTTCGGCCAAGTTCGAGCTCAAGCACATGGGCGCCACTTGGCGGTTCGCGAGCAAAGCGAACCTGGAAAAATTCCGTGCCGCTCCCGCCAAATACGCGCCGCGCTACGGCGGATATTGCGCCTGGGCGGTCAGCCAGGGCTACACCGCCAAGGGCGATCCGAACTATTGGAAGATCGTCGACGGCAAGCTGTATTTGAACTACGACGCTTCCGTCCAGGGGCGCTGGGAGAAGGACATCCCGGGGTTCATTTCCAAGGCCGACAAGAACTGGCCCGGCGTCATCAAATAGGATACCCCCGCCGAGTCCGACCGATAGGCTAGAAACGGGCTAGACCGTTTCTGTCCCCGGTAACTCGTCCAGGTCGTGCAGCCAGCGCTGGGCGGAACGCGTCCAGATTTGGCGTTTGGGCGTGAGCTGGTCGCGCTGGTTGATGGTGCCGACCCGCAGTCCCAGCACCTTCGGCCCGTCGCCGACCGATGTGGCGTAGATCTGGGTGCCGCATTCCGGGCAGAACACCTGGGCACGGGGATTTCCGCTTTCCGCCGTCTTGACATAGGTCTTGAGGGTGCCCGATTTCAGTGTGAAGTCGTCCTCGGCCACCATGGTCACCGTGCGGAAGGCGGACCCGGACATGGTCTGGCAATCGGTGCAATGGCAGACCACGACCTTCTCCGGATCGGCCTCGGCCTCGTAAGTGATGGCCCCGCAATGGCACCCGCCGTCGATCTTCATCGTGCTTCCTCCCTAATCGGTTTCGTGCTCGCGTGCCGCCCATCGTAGTTAACGCAGCACTTCGGGCAATGAAAATTGTGGGGGACCGGGGCCCGCGCCCCGGTGGCAATCTTTCGCCGTTGGTCCTAGACTGCGCGAAACAATAGGGACCGTGCAAGGCGCGGCAGGTAGGAGACGCACATGACATTCGACCTGGTCATTCGGGGCGGGACCGTCGCAGACGGCCGCGGGGGCGAGCCGTTCGAGGCCGATGTCGCCGTCGAGGACGGCAAGATTGCCGCCATCGGCAAGGTGAGCGATGCGGGCCGCGAGGAGATCGACGCCAAGGGGCATCTGGTGACGCCCGGCTTCGTCGATATCCATTCCCATTACGACGGCCAGGCGATCTGGGACCAGCGCCTCTTGTCGTCGGGTTGGCACGGCGTCACCACCACGGTGATGGGCAATTGCGGCGTCGGCTTCGCCCCGGTCCGGCCCGATGACCGGGATCTGTTGGTGGAGTTGATGGAAGGGGTCGAGGCGATCCCCGCACCGGTGCTGCGCGAGGGGCTGACCTGGGACTGGGCGAGCTTCCCCGATTACCTGGATGCCCTTGAGCGGCGCCAGCACGACATGGATGTCTGCGCCTATCTGCCCCATTCGGCGCTGCGCGTCTTCGTCATGGGCGAACGCGCGGTGAAGCGTGAGACGGCCACCGACGAAGACATTGCCGAGATGCAGCGCCTGGCGCGCGAGGCGATCCAGGCCGGCGCCATGGGATTCTCGTCCTCCAAATCCTTCAACCACCGCACCGTCGCCGGGGAGCTGATTCCGTCGCGCGGCGCCGACGGGCGGGAGCTTTCCGGCATCGCCCTCGCCCTCAAGGCGGAAGGGAGGGGGGTGCTGCAGATCATCCTCAATCTGGGAGCGGAATACCGCCACGAAGAGTTTGCCCTCGCCCGCGGCATGGTGGAGGAATCCGGGCGGCCGCTTTCGGTCACGCTGTTACAGCGCAACAGCGATCCCGACGGCTGGCGCGAGGTGATGGGTTGGATCGATGATGCCAATGCCCAAGGCCTGCCCATGCGGGCGCAGATCACGCCGCGGCCGCTCGGCACGTTGTTCGGCCTGGACATGGGGCGTCATCCCTTCAGTTTTCATGCGTCCTACCAGGCGATCGACGAAAAGCCCCTGGCGGAACGCGTCAAGATCATGCGCGATCCCGCATTCCGGGCGAAGCTTCTGTCGGAGAAGCCGCATTCCGACATTCCGGGCGCGGCCGAGCGGGTGCAGAACTTCGATTACATGTTCCCGTTCCGGGATCCGCCCAACTACGCGCCGGGCCGCGCCGATTCGATCGCCGGCCAGGCCGAGGCGCAGGGCCGGTCCCCGTTCGAGATCGCCTACGACCTGATGCTGGAGGATGACGGCCACGCCATGCTGTTCGCGCCAAATTCCGGCATCGCCAATTACAATTTCAACGCCTGCCGGGAGCTGTTGGACAATCCCAACAGCGTGGTCGGGGTGGCCGATGGCGGCGCCCATGTGGCCCATATCTCCGACACCAGCTTCCCCACCTTCCTGCTCGCCTATTGGGGCCGCGACCGGCCCGAAGGGGCGCTCGACCTGGGCAAGTTGGTGGCGCGCCTGACCACCGATCCGGCGGACCTGGTGGGGCTCAAGGACCGGGGCGTGATGGCGCCGGGCTACAAGGCGGACATCAATGTCATCGATTTCGACCGATTGAAAATCCATCGGCCCTATATGGTCCATGACCTGCCCCATGGCGCCAAGCGCCTGCTGCAGAAGGCCGACGGCTATGTGGCGACCATCGTCAACGGCGAGACGGTCTATCGCGAGGGCGAGGCGACCGGCGCCCTGCCGGGCCGGGTGGTGCGTGGCGCGCAAAATGCGCCGAGAGCCGCAGCGGCTGAATAAGGGGCCCGCAGACGCCCAGGGCAGGAATGCCTAGGCCCTATCCCTTGGCAAACGAATAAAGCGCCGCCGGATCGGTTCCGGCGGCGCTTTTCGTTGGCCGATGGGGCGCGGCTCTATTCCAGGAACGCGCCTTCGATGAAGGTCGCCTTGCGCATCTCGGGATGCTGGGTGCCGCGGCCGGGGATGGGATCGCCGCCGGGCGTCACCCGCGGGCCCGAGGTCGCCTTTTCCCGGGTCGCGCCGAAGCGCAGGACCACCAGGGGTTCCGGTCCGGGGTTGACGAATTCATAGAAGCAGCCCTTGGGCAGCCACAGCGCCTGGTGCTTGCCGAGCGGCGGCAACTCGCCGTCGATGCCGGCGAATTTGGCGGTGCCGTGCAGGATGACGAAGACGTGCTCCTCGTCCACATGAGCATGCAATCCGTGGGTTTCCCCTTCATTGGGGCCATAGCAGTGGATCCGGAAGGTCGAATGGTCGCCCTGGCATTTGAGATCCCGGGTCATGCCCTTTTCCACCAAGGGGATCTTGAGGTCGATCATTTCGGGCAGGATATTGCGGAAGTTCTGAAGGTCTTCTTCGGTGACGCTGGCGTCCATCAGGGTCTCTCCTTGTCGAAAGGTCTTGGCGCGGCCGGGCCGCTTGAATTCGGGGTCAGGTGCAGTAATCGGGCGCGATGCGCTCGGCGAGCCGGAGCAACGCGACCCAATCCTTGCCGCCGTTGGAGCGCCGGCCGGCATCCTTGCGGTCCTGTTCGGCGATATGGGCGAGCACGTCGGGCGGGATCATGACCAGTTCGGTGCCGCCGCTCATGGCCGCGATCTGGTTGCGGCAGGCAAATTCCAGGTTGTGGTGGTCGACATAGACGTCGCCGACGCTGTTGCCGCAAACCAGCGATCCGTGGTTGCGCAGCAGCGCCACCCGTTTGTCGCCGAGGCTGTCGATCAGCGGCTGGCGCATCGCCATTTCGAACTCATAGCCGCCGAAATCGTGATAGGCGATGTTGCCATGGAAGCGCGCGCCGTGCTGGCTCAGGGGCAGGAGCCCCGCCTTCTGGGTGGCGACGCCGATCAGGGCCGGCGAATGGGTGTGGAAGATGACGTTGACGTCGTCCAGGACCGCGAACAGGCCGGCGTGGATGATCAGCCCGCCGCCGCGCAGCTGAGGGCAGCCGTCCTGGCGCGGGTTGCCCTCGAAATCGTACTTTTCGAGCGTCGAGGCGGTGACCTCGTCGAACAGGTGGTCGGCCCGCTTGATCAGGAAGGCGTCGGGTTCGTCGGGAACGCGGGCGGTCAGGTGATTGTGGGTCGTGTCGGTGATGCCGAAATGGTTCAAAAGGCGGTAGGCCGCGGCCAGATTGATGCGGGTCTCGCGCTCGGCGTCGCTGACCTCGTCCAGCAGGCCCTTGGATACGGCTTGGATGCTCATTCTCTCGTTCCTCCATGGATTTCCGCCGGGTCGGGCCTGCGCGCTTGGGGCTGCCCGCCCGGACTTGTTATGCTG
>JAHEKA010000245.1 GCA_024638585.1 Rhodospirillales bacterium | reverse complement strand
CCGAACCCGAACTATCGCCGGTGAAGATCCCCTGGAGCGCCACCAGGATCGGCCGTGTCGTGTCGGTCAAGGGCGCCAAGGTGATCGCCCTCTTGGAGGCGCCCCGGGAAGACCAACTGGCCGCCTATCTCACCGAAGACCCGGACGCCCTGCAGATCGGCGCCCTGGTGAAGATGCGGACCCAGGACACCATCGTCTTCGGCATGATCTGCGGACTTTCCATCCCGAGCCAATCCTTCGACCAGCAGCAGCCGCGCATCGTCGAGCTGGAACTGGTGGGCGAGGCCCGGATCGGCAACCAGGACGATCCCATGGTGTTCCACCGTGGCGTCTCCCTGCGCCCGACGCTCGGCGATAACGTCTATTCGACCACCCAGGAGGACCTCAGGCGGGTCTATGCCAGGCCCGAGGCGGCGAGCGCCCGGGTCGGCACCATCTGCCAGGATCAGACCCTGCCCGCCTTCATTGCCATCGACGACCTGCTGGGCAAGCATTTCGCGGTGCTGGGGACCACCGGGACCGGCAAGTCCTGCGCCGTCACCACCATGCTGCGGGCCATCCTCGACCAGTACCGCGACGGGCATATCCTGCTGCTCGATCTCCACAACGAATACGGCCCCGCCTTCCGCGATTGTGCCGAGGTGCTGGGCCCCGGCGAATTCAAGCTGCCCTACTGGCTGCTCAACTTCGATGAGCTGGCCCAGACCCTGATCGGCGAGCCGGAGGAGCGGGCCGAGGACTTGGCCATCCTCAAGGACGCAGTCGGCCACGCCAAACGATCCTATAACGGCGGCGGCGACGGCGCAGACTATCCCTACCAGCCGGATTCACCGGTGCCCTATCGCATGTCCGATGTGTTGCAGCGGATCGACCAATCCCTCGGCCGGCTCGACAAACCGACCGATTCCGTGCCTTACCTGCGGCTGCGCGAACGCATCAACGCGCTGCAGGCGGACCGGCGGTTCGATTTCATGTTCCAGGAAGGGCTGACCGTGAAGGACACCATGGCGGACGTGCTCTCCAGGCTGTTCCGCATCCCGGTGCGCGGCAAGCCGATCACCATCCTGGATCTGTCCGAGATCCCGTCCGACATCATGAATGCGGTGATCTCCCTGATCGGGCGCCTGACCTTTGATTTCGCGCTGTGGGCGGAGCGCACCGTGCCCATCCTCCTGGTCTGTGAGGAGGCCCATCGCTACGCCGGGGAGAACACCGATGCCGGTTTCGAACCAACCAAGCGGATGCTCTCCAAGATCGCGCGGGAGGGCCGCAAATACGGCGTTTCCCTGTGCCTGGTGAGCCAGCGGCCATCGGAGCTCCCCCTCGCCATCCTGTCCCAGTGCAACACCATCTTCGCCATGCGCATGAGCAATCAGAAGGACCAGGAATTCGTGCGCGGCACGCTGTCGGAATCGGGGCTGGGGCTAATGGAATCCCTGCCTTCGCTGCGCACCGGCGAAGCCATCGCCGTCGGCGAAGGCATCCCCGTGCCGGTTCGCTTCTGCTTCGATCAGTTGTCCGAGGACAGCCGGCCGCTCAGCGGCACCGCATGTTTCTCGGGCGCCTGGCAGACCGGCCAACATGAAGAGGACTTCGTCTGCGACGTGGTCGAACGCTGGCGCCGCCAGGGCCGCTGAGCGCGCGGCCTCCGCTATTGGGGCGGACCCTCTCAATTCTGTGAAACCTTCGGGTCAGGATGCGGGCTTGCGCCTGATGGCGGGCCCAAGCCGCTTGCGCAGGTCGCGGGCGTCGTAGGCGGCCGTGTTGCCGGGATCTTTCCTGCCCTTGCGCAGGACGATATTGGCGAATGCCGCGTAGCGGCTGCTGGGGCGCGCGGTGGAGGATCCGATGATGCCGACATCATGGGCATGGCGGTGGTGATAAAAGCCGCCGGCGCCGGTGACGGTCGAATAATAGGTGGTGTTCCGTTCGGTATCCTTGTCGACCACGATGAAGTAATCGAAGCCGCGCGCCAGGGTCACCTCGGCCGCCCGATAGAGCAGGTAGTTCTCCACCACCTGGCGCGGCGTCAGGCTGTTGCCGGTAAAGGACACCCGGTAACGGTCTTCCTCCAACGACTGTTCGGCGTAGCCGTAACCGTCCAGCGCCGGCTGATACGGGGTGGCCGTGCCGCAGGCGCCGAGCCCGAGGGTCGCGATGAATAGCAGCACAGCAAGAAAGCGGAGGGAGAGATCCATGGGCATTTCGACCTTCCGGTTTCCTTCTATGCGCCAAACCGCGCCGGCAGGGTTGGTGCCGCGGTGCGGACCCTCGAGTGAATGTAAGATCGAAATGGGGCGGGGAAAAGGCCCGATGGATCAATTTGCCGAGCCCCGGTCCCGCCACGGCGGCTCGGGCTCAGTCGCAGGCCAGCAGCGCTTCGGTCTTGGGCTTGAAGCGCAGGCTGTGGCCCTTGGCGCGGTAGGTGTCCGGTCCCGTCTGGCGGACCAGGCCGAAGCGTTGCAGCCGCCAAATCCGTTCGTTGCGCGCCAGATTTGCCGCGCAGTGGTCGTTCTTGGGCGGCGGCGCGGCGAGCGCCCAGGGCTGGGCCCCGGCCTCAACCGCCTTTGACCCCGGCCGAGCCCGCCCGGCAGGGGGACGGGAGAGGCGTCCCGCCTGCTCCTGCAGAGGCCGGGATCCCGGTTCGCGCTTTTTCACCATCGGCTCCTGCCCGCCGCCGCGGCTGCCCCGGCCTGCGGTCTTACCCGCGCGCCGGCGCTTCTCCGCCGCCTCCAGCCTCTGGCTTTCCTCGAAGTCGCGCGACAGGTCGGCGCGCAGGCCCTCGTGGTAGCCCGCCGGCGCAAAGCGCGACCAGAATCTCAGGTGCAGCAGTTCCTGGGTTTCCAGGGCGCGGACCTGAACGATCAACTGGAACGGCGTGGCGCAGTTCGACGTGATGATGGTTTCCACCATGGTGCCCCGCGGTTCGCCCTTGGCCGGGCGGACGTCGAGCTTTCGCTCCAGCGTCTTTTCCATCAGCTGCTTGGCATCGCTCAGGAACATGGTCGGTTGGATGCCATCCCTGATCTTTCGGGCGAGGGATTCCATGCGCCCGAAATCCTGGGAGATGCAAACGCGCAGTTTTTCCTTGCGGCGCCATTCGCGGAGGCAGCGTTCCCGCTCCAGGTACTGATACCAGGAGCCATAGAGCTGCTCGCATTTTTGCTGATCCTGCGCGGCCGCTTCGGGCGCCTGGCCGATAGAGGCAAAGACGCCAATGGCGAGGGCGGCGATCAGAGTGAGACGGGATTTCATATCTGCATGCACGGCGTTTTCGACCGGCCGGATGTTATCACGATTTCCGAGCCCCGGGGCGCTGTTTCATGACATGCCGCGACCGGGCGCAAGGACGCGGAGCGGGCCACATTAACCCTGGGCCCATGGTGCCGCCATCCTTGACCGTGGCTGCCTGCGGCGCAAGAATCACGGCGACTCGCGGCGACATATGCTCCGCATGAGTTCGCGGCCTTGTCCGTTATAGAAAAGAAAAAGCCTGAAAAGATCATGAATGGTGCAACCCACCTGCCCGCCTTGGCCGAATGGATGATGTATGGCGGCGGCACCGTGGCCGTGATCGCCCTGTTCCTGTCGGTCATGAGGAAACGTGCGGAGGCCGGCTCCGGCATGTCCCAGACCATCGCGGTGCTCGGCATCGCCGTCTTCCTGATCGGCCTCGTCCTGGCGGTGCAGCAAGGGGCCCTGGATCTCGGCGGCATTCGCTAACGGTCTTGCGGGCCGGATCCCAGGCCCCGGACCCCCCAGTACTTCATGCCGAAAAACGTGGCCGGGGGGATCACCATCAGGACCACGATCAGCGCCTGCCAATACGGCACGGCGAAACGATCCACCAGCACGTAGACGATGATCTGGTTGAGTCCGAGGGAGACCAGCGATACCGAGAGGAACCTTAAGAAGCTGGCCGGCCCCAGCCTGGTCCCCGGAAAGACGAATAGGGCATTGCCGAAATAGGTCACCAGAAAGGCGACGCAAAAGGCGATGAAGTTGGTCCACAGCGCCGAGAGGTTCAGCGGCAGAAGGTAGAACACCACCAGACCGACGGTGAAATGGGTCACGGTCGCGCTGATGCCGACAATGATGAAGGCGCCAACCTGGCGAGCGGTCTTGCGCTGGCCGGGGGGCGTCACTTGAGCGCCTCCGTCTTCATCCGGTAGAGGCTTAAGCCATCTGCTGCCATCACCGGCACCAGCCAATCGGGTGGATTGCCCGCCGCCAGGCGTTCGTTGAGGAAGGCGGGCTGGCCGTCATAGACCGAAAGGCCCGCATGCTTGCGGCAGAACAGCACCGCGCCGATGCCGCGCCGGGCGAGGGTGGCCCGGGACTGGGCCTCGGTGCCCGCGAAGATGAGCCGGTTGTCGGCCAGGCCCCGGACGTTGCGGTGGTAGGGCGCGGCCAGCACCTTGTGGCGGGTCAGCACGAGGATCGCCGGACCTGCATCGACCGGTGCCGCGATGGCAAGCGGCCGCGCACCCAGCCCTTGGGGATCGGTGAGCGCCGCCACGGTGGTATTGACGTCGCACCCCACCCGCAGGTTCGCGGCGTCCGCGGGCGTGAGGCCCTTGCCCCAAAACTGGAGATGCGGCGCGGCGACCGGCAGGACGGCCATCATCGGCACGGCCAGCCTGAGACCGACCCGGGCCAACAGCGCGCGTGCCCGGTCGGCCCTGGCATTGACCAGGACGCCGAAGGGAACCAGGCCCAGGCCCGCGATCAAGGCGGCGTAGTTCACCCCCCGGATCTGCCAGGCGAGCAGCGCCACGCCCGAGAGCACCA